>NZ_JACYTW010000053.1:0-25792 GCF_014841395.1 Plantibacter sp. CFBP 13570
GAGCGCGACCCGCTGTGCCGCATGGGCTCGGAATCGGCGTGAGCGCGCCGCAGGCGCGTGGGCGCGGGTCTCTGGAGACCCGCGCCCACGCGCTGGACCCGCGCTCACGTCAGCGCACCGCGCTGGCACCGCCACACACGGCGCAACACTCAGGGCAGCGGTCAGAGATACGGCCGGACACGACGAAGGCCCCGGATCACTCCGGGGCCTCGTCAGTCGCGAGGGCGACTAGTTGGTGCGGGTGTACTTGTTGTCGTCACCGTACTGGTAGATACCGATGGTCGCCTCGGTCGGGTCACCGTTCTCGTCGAACGTGATCGGACCGGAGTTGCCGTCGTAGTCGATCTTCTTGCCGTCGGCGATGGCCTTCGCACCCTCTTCGAAGGTGGTCACCTTCTCGCCCTTGTCCTTACCACCGGACACGGACTGGAGCTGGGCCGCCATGTCGGCACCCTCGGTCGAACCGGCCTGCAGCGCCGCGAGGGCGAGCAGGATGACGGCGTCGTAGGATTCAGCCGCGTAGCTGTAGTCCTTGAGCGGCTCGCCACCCTCGTCCTTCACGAACGCCTGGAGGCGGTCGGTGAAGTCACCGAGCTTCGCGGTGTCGAGACCGGGCAGCGTGCCCTTGGCGCCCGTCAGGGTGCCCGGAGCGAAGTCCGCGCTGTAGTCGGCGAGGTTGCCGTCGACGAAGTAGAGCTTGTCCGACGGGAAGCCGGCGAGACCGGGGACGATCGTCTTGGTCTCCTCGAACGCGATGATCGCGATCGCGTCGGGGTTCTCCGCCTTGACCGCGCTGATCTGCGCGTCGAACGAGGTGTCACCGGTGTTGTACGACTGCTCGGCGACCACTTCACCGCCGGCACTCTCGAACGCCTCCTTGGTGAACTTCGCGAGGCCGGTGCCGTACGAGTCGTTCAGGTAGATGATGCCGAGGGTGGCGTTGCCGTCCTCCGCGATCAGGTTCCCGAGGACCTCGCCCTGCAGCACGTCGGACGGCGCCGTCCGCCAGTAGAGACCGTTGTCGTCCCACGTCGTGAAGTCCGCGGAGGTGTTCGCCGGGGAGAACTGGATGACGCCTGCGCCGGTGACTTCGTCGATGAAGAGCTTCGACACACCCGAGGAGGCTGCACCGATGATGGCCGTGACGCCCTCGGAGAGCAGACGGGGGACCTCGGTCGCGTACGCCTTGTTGTCGGAGTCACCCGAGTCGCCGAGCGTCAGGTCGATCTTGATGCCGAGGTCGGCGTCGTTGACCTCCTTGACCGCGAGACCGACACCGGCCTCCTCGGGCGGGCCGAGGAACGCGAGGTTACCGGTCTGCGGCAACGCCGTGCCGAGCTTCAGGGTCAGGTCGCCAGCAGGCTTGCTGCTGCTGCCGCTGTCGCCGCTACCACTTGAGGCGCAACCGCTCAGGACCAGCGCGCTGGCTCCGATCAGTGCGATACCACCGAGAACGATGGAACGTGGGCGGGAGCGAGCGGCCGTGGCCTTCGAAAAGACGCTCATGGTACTCCTTGCTTGTCAGAAGAGTGGCAGCTCCAGGGGCTGCCGTTGAGTCAAGTTATCCGCTGCACGTGCGCTGGACAATGTCGTTGACGTTACAAGCGTGTAACACGACCAAATCGTTACCTCAGGAGGGCCTGTTTCGCGCTTTTCCTGCAGTGGTCGCGCGATCAGCGCTGGAATCCGCTGTTCAGACCCGCGTGGAGCGGCGCCGTTCGGCCCCGGCGGCCCGACGACCCCGCGTTGAGGCGACGAGCATGTCGACGGTGAGGATCGCGAGCGCCAGCCACACGAGACCGAAGCCCAACCAGCGCTCCGGCGGCATCGCCTCGTGCAGGACGGCGACACCGACGACGAACTGGATGATCGGTGCGAAGTACTGGATGAACCCCATCCAGGTGAGCGGGAGGCGGCGGGCCGCCGCCGCGAACAGCAGGAGCGGGACGGCGGTGATGACGCCGGCGCCGACGAGCAGCAGGGCGTGCCCGACTCCCGCGGTGCCGATGGTCAGCCCACCGGTCACGCCGACAGCGATGAGCTGGGCGATCGCGACCGGCATCAGCCACACGGTCTCGAGCGTCAACCCGGACACGGCGTCGACCGAGCCGCCCACCAATTTCTTGATGTAGCCGTAGAGGCCGAATGAGAAGGCCAGGATGAGGGCGATCCAGGGGACGCTGCCGTGCCCGATCGCGAGGACGAGGACCGCGATCACGCTCACGACCACCGCGGCCCACTGGGCCGGACGCAGCCGCTCACGGAGGAAGAAGACGCCGAGGAAGACGGTCACGATCGGGTTGATGAAGTACCCGAGCGACGCCTCGACCACTTGGCCGTTGAGCGCACCGTACACGTAGGTCTGCCAGTTGACGTAGATGAGCGCTCCGGCGAGACCCATCGTCAGGACGATGCGGCGCTGGCGGAGGATGCCGAACAGTCGACGCCAGGAACGGGTCGCCAGGATGAGGACGGCGCAGAAGACGAGGGAGAAGAGGATCCGCCACGCCACGACCTCGAAGGCGCCGGCCGGTGCGAGGGCGATGAAGTAGAGCGGGAGCGCTCCCCAGAGGCAGTAGGCGGCGACCGCCGAGAGCAGTCCGGACCGGCTCCCCTGCTGGGGTACGGCCACACTCGCACGTCGGTCGTCTCCCCCGTCGACGGTGACGGGGTGGATGTCGACGTCGGCTGGATCGCTGGGGTTCTGCACTGGTCCAGGCTAGACCCGCGACTCCCCGCGACACCCTCCGGAAACGGACACAGCCCGAACGGCGAATGCCATTCGGGCTGTTGAGCGGCCTGGGCCGCCGGATCCGTGCGCTGGTGACTAGCGGACGACGACTGCGAGGACGTCGCGCGCGGACAGGACGAGGTAGTCCTCACCGGCGTACTTGACCTCGGTGCCACCGTACTTGGAGTAGATCACCTTGTCGCCGACGGCGACGTCGAGCGGGACGCGGTTGCCGTTGTCGTCGATGCGACCGGGTCCGACCGCCACGACCTCGCCCTCCTGGGGCTTCTCCTTGGCGGTGTCGGGGATGACCAGACCGGAAGCGGTGGTCTGCTCTGCCTCGACCTGCTTGATGACGATGCGATCCTCGAGCGGCTTGATGGAGACCGACACGGTTGACCTCTTTCTTGAAACGAAGACGTGGTTAGCACTCACACTGCGAGAGTGCTGATTCCAGTGTAGGCATCTTCTGGCACTCATGCAATGCGAGTGCCAATCAGCGGCTGCTACCGTTGCCGGATGCATCCAGCTCTGCCCGAGGCCCGCTGACCATGGACCGTTCGGAACTCGTCGAACTCCTCACTGCCGACGGCCTCAGGCTCCTCGACTCCCTGCCGCCCTACCCGACGAAGGACGAGGCCGTCCGCCTGGTCGGGCGCCTGCGCAAGGAGGGCCACTCCCCCGAGCTGGTCGCGGCGGTCCTCACGCAGTCGCGGCTCAGGCAGAAGGCCGTCGGCAAGTTCGGTCCGTTCGCCGGCCGCATGCTGTTCACCGAGGCCGGGCTCGAACAGGCCACGCGCCTTCCCGTCGCCGCGCTGCACGCCGGGCGGTTCGCCCGGGCCGGCCTCACGCGCATCGCCGACCTCGGCAGCGGCATCGGCGCCGACTCGATGGCCATGGCCTCGCTCGACCTGGAGGTCACGGCGGTCGACATCGACGAGGTCACCGCGGCCATCGCCAGCTACAACCTCGCTCCGTTCCCCACGGCGACCGTGCGGAACGCCGCCGCCGAGGACGTCTCCCTCGACGACTTCGACGCGGTCTGGTTCGATCCCGCGCGGCGCACCGCAGGACACGCCGACACCGCGCGGCTGTCGAGTGCCGCCGACTACACCCCGTCCCTCGACCTGGTCTTCGGTGCGGCGACCCGCCTTCCCACAGGCGTCAAGCTCGGGCCCGGATTCGACCGCTCCCTCATCCCCGACGACGCCGAGGCGCAGTGGGTGTCGGTCGACGGACAGCTCGTCGAGATGGCGCTCTGGTTCGGCCCGCTGGCCCGTCCGGATGTCCGACGGTCCGCGCTCCTCCTCGCGGACGGCGTCCACCACGAGTTGCACGCCGAGGCCGACGCCGACGACGCCCCAGTGCGGGAGCTCGGCGACTACGTGCACGAACCCGACGGATCCGTGATCCGGGCCCGACTCATCGGCGACCTCGCCATCCGGTTGGAGGCCGGCATGCTCGGCCAGGGCATCGCCTACCTGACCTCCGACACCGCGACGAGCTCGCCGTTCGCCACGACCTTCCGAGTCCTCGAACGGCTGCCGATGGACGAGAAGGTCCTCAAGCGCACCATGCGTGATCGCGGGATCGGCGTCCTCGAGATCAAGAAACGCGGCGTCGACGTCGACCCCGCGGCGTTCCGGAAGCGTCTCGCGCTCAAGGGCGACGGCTCGGCCACGATCATCCTCACGAGGATCGCCGGCAAACACAGTGCGCTGCTCGTCGAACGGGTGACGCCGGCCGCCGACGCCTGACCCGACGGCGTCCGCCGGGCCGAAGCGCCTGTGGAGGATCAGGTCGAGACGTAGCCGATGATCACGACGACGCTGTAGACGAGCCAGCCGACCGAGCAGGCGAGGCCGACGAACCCGGTCACGAGGCCGGTGAGGGCGCGACCTCGGCCCTGCGGCTCGCGACGCCTGGCTCCGAACCCGAGCACGATCGCGGCGATCGACAGGGGGAAGCCCCAACCGACGAAGACCGACACGACGAGCCCGACGACACCGGTGATGAGCGACCAGGTGCTCCGCGAGGTCCCGGTCGACGCGGCAGGGGTTTGCGTCTGCGACTGCTGGTACGCGGCGTAGCCACCCTGGCTCGGCGCCTGGTAGACCGCCGTCGGCACCGTCTGGAGATAGGTCGCGTGATCGCCCTGCCAACCCGCCGGAGGCGCCGAGGGGGACGCCCCCTGCTGGGCAGGGTGCGTCGGCGGCGTGACGGGCGCGCCGGCGCCGCGCTGCCAGTCCGTGGGTGGCGGGGAGGCCTGACCCTGAGGCTGGTGCTGCTGCTGGGCCTGGGGCTGAGGCTGGTACGGCTGCTGCCGGCCCTGGGGCTGAGGCTGGTACGGCCGCTGCTGGCCCTGCGGCCCGACGCCGGCCTGCTGGGAGGGCTGTGGCGGCTGGTACGGCGACCAGGGCTGCTGGGCCTGGGGCTGGTGCGGAGGCTGCTGCCCCCACGGCTGCTGCGGCTGTCCGTTCGGCTGCTCGGCCTGCGGCGGGCGCGACTGCCCGTCCACCGCACCGTCCTCGTGCTGAGGTCGTCCGTCGGGGTGCTCGTGCTGATCCATCGCCGCTCCTTCGATCCGTGACCGGGTACCGGCCCATCCTATGCGCCGACGTCCGCGCACCCGGTCGACGGCCGGGAGACGGCTCGTCGAGCGGTCAGTGCACCTGGATCTCGGTGACCGGCAGGGTCGAGTCGGCGCCGAAGTCGAGCGAGGACGGCTCGTGTCCGGCGGAGATGAGCTGCGCGGCGAGCGCGGCGATCATCGCACCGTTGTCGGTGCACAGCTGCAACGGCGGGATGCGGAGTTCGATCCCGGCCGAGGCGGTGCGTTCGGCGGCCACCTGGCGGAGACGTGCGTTCGCGATGACACCGCCCCCCAGCAGCAGGCGGGGCACGCCGAGCTCGGTGCATGCCTTGACCGCCTTCGAGACGAGCACGTCGACGACGGCCTCGCGGAAGCTGGCGGCGACGTCCGCGATAGGGACCGGCTCCCCCGCGTCCTGCTTCGCCTCGACCCAGCGTGCCACGGCCGTCTTCAGGCCGGAGAAGGAGAAGTCGTAGCGATGCCGCTCCATGTCCTTCGGCAGGCTGAGTCCGCGGGGGAAGCGGATCGCCTTCGGGTCGCCGCCGACGGCCGCCCGGTCGATCTGCGGACCGCCCGGGTACGGCAGACCCAGGATGCGCGCGACCTTGTCGAAGGCCTCGCCCGCCGCGTCGTCGATGGTCTCGCCGAGCAGTTCGACATCCGACACGAGGTCCCGCACGAGGAGCAGCGAGGTGTGCCCGCCGGACACGAGCAGGGCGATCGTCGGGTACTCGATCGTCCCGTCTTCGGAGTCGAGGACGTCCGCGCCGACGTGACCGACGAGGTGGTTCACGGCGTACAGCGGTTTGCCGAGGGACACGGCGAGCGCCTTCGCTGCGCCCACGCCGACCATGAGTGCGCCGGAGAGACCGGGGCCGCTCGTCACCGCGACGGCGTCGAGGTCGGCCAGTGCGATGCCGGCCTCGGCGAGCGCCGCCGTGAGCGTGGGCTCGAGGGCCTCGAGGTGGGCGCGTGCGGCGACCTCCGGGACGACGCCGCCGTACCGTGCGTGTTCGTCCATGCTCGAGGCGATGGTGTTCGCCAGCAGGTGGTGTCCGCGGACGATGCCGATCCCGGTCTCGTCGCAGCTCGTCTCGATGCCGAGGACGAGCGGTTCTGCACGGTTCACGCGATGCTCCCGGGGTGCTGGTCGGTCTGGTCGAGCGGGGACTGGCCGTGGGCGGGCATGGGCGGCCTCGGCTGGACCGTGAGTCGCATGACGATGGCGTCGACGTCGTCCGGCTGGTAGTAGCCGGGGCGGACGCCGAGTTCCTCGAAGCCGAGACTGCGGTACAGCGTGATCGCCACGGGGTTGTCGGCCCTGACTTCGAGGAAGACCTGGGTGACGTCCTGCTGCCGGGCCTGCTCGATGAGCGCCTGCATGAGGAGTCGTCCGAGCCCTCGTCCTCTAGCGTGCCCGGCGACGGCGATGGTCTGGATGTCGGCGTCGTCGGACCGGGACGGTGCGAAGAGACCGCCGTAGCCCGCGAGTGTCGCGTCGTCGGCGTCGACCTCCGTCGCGACGAGATAGTACCCGTGCGGCGACGACAGTTCGGCGCGCATCATGTCCGCCGACCAGGCGTCGTTCACGAAGACGGTGTGCTCGAGCTCCATGATCGCGTCGAGGTCGGCGACACCGGCGCGGCGTAGCGACCAGCTCACGCCGTCACCCGCTTGGCGCCCGCGGACATCGTGACGTCGGGTGAGCGGAGGTACAACGGCTCCTCCCCCGCGAATCCGCCATCGGTGGCGAGGAGTGCGGCGGCGACCTGTCCCAATGCCCCGGCGGGGACGACCAGCGCGTCGAGGCGCACGGACTCGGAGGTCGGGAGGTCGTCGGGTTTCGCGAGGGCAGGCCCCTGGACGCGGACCGGGAGGCCGGCTGCGTCGAGTCCGGCGTAGCTCGTCCAGTAGCGTTCGCGACGGCGGGCGTCGGTGACGACGAGGAGCGTGGCGTCGGGTGCGGCGGAACCGGAACGGTAGGCGTCGAGCGCGATCGCATCGTGGCTCACCACGGGGTGCACCGGGAGGCCTGCGCCGATCCCGAAGCTGCGGGCCGCGGCGATCCCGATCCGGAGTCCGGTGAACGGCCCTGGTCCCATACCCGCGACCAGCCCGGTGAGCGCGGCGACCTCGATCCCGGCGTCGTCGAGGCATCCGGCGATGAGCGTCCCGATGACCTCGGCGTGCCGCATCGGGTCGTCGGAGGACCGTTCGGCCAGCATCTTGCCACCCAGGGTGACGACGGCGACGCTCGAACCCGCGGATGTATCGATCGCCAACAGCACGTCGTCCAGCCTACCCGGCGTCGATGGCGGGGTGCCGCGAGAGCGTGAGGGTCCGGCGCTCGATCGGCTCCTCGCCGGCGTCGTCCGTGGCGGGCTCGTCGCCGGCTCCGGTCGGACGTTCGATGACGAGCTCGAACCAGGTGGGGACCACGCCGTCGAGCAATCCGGCTCCCCACTCCACGACGACGACGGACCGGGCGAAGTCGATGTCGAGGTCGTCGAGTTCGAGCGCCGAGCCGAGCCGGTAGGCGTCCACGTGGACGAGCGGCGGACCGCCGACGAGGCTCGGGTGCGTCCTGGCGAGCACGAAGGTGGGGCTGGTGACGGGGCCGCGGACCCCGAGGCCCTCGCCGATCCCTCGCGTGAGGGTCGTCTTGCCTGCTCCGAGCGGCCCGGTCAGGACCAGGAGCTGCCCGGCACGCAGTTCCGTGCCGAGTCGGACGCCGTACGCGTGCATCTCCTCGGGCGTCGCCACCTCGACGGTGCCCGGGGTGAGGACGTGATCGGTCATGACCGCTCCCCGGTCGTCCGGACCACGCGCGGCCCGATGCGGGTGACGAGTTCGTAGTTGATGGTGCCGGCGGCCTCCGCCCACTCCTCGACGCGCGGCGCGCCGGACGCCGGATCGCCGAAGAGCACGGCGTCGTCACCCACCGCGACCGCGTCGTCGCCGACGTCGACGACGAACTGGTCCATCGCGATCCGCCCGGACACCTGGTAGCGGCGTCCGTTGATCATGACCGGACCGGCGTTCGAGGCGCTCCGCGGCACACCGTCGGCGTATCCGAGCGGGATGAGGGCGAGCGTCGTCGCCGTGCTGGTCCGGTAGCTGTAGTCGTAGGACACCCCGGCGCCCGGTTCGACCCGACGCACGGCGGCGACCGTCGCCCGGAGGGTCATGACGGGCCGGAGGCCGAAGGCGTCGGCCGAGCGGCCGGCGTCGTCGGTGGGTTCGAAGGGCGAGAGACCGTACACGGCGAGTCCGAGGCGGACGGCGTCGTAGCGGAGGGACGGCTCGCCGAGCGCTGCCGCCGACGCGGCGAGGTGCAGACTCCGCGGAGCGAGACCGGCTTCCGTGGCGAGGGCCACACCGCGTTCGAAGCGGACGGCGGCCGCCCGGTCGTCGTCTGTGGAGGTGTTCGAGACGTGCGAGAACAGCCCGTCGACCCGGACGAGCCCGGCGGCCTCGGCGGCTGCGGCGGCCTGGAAGAGCTCCGGCCAGTCGGCTTCGGCCGCGCCGTTCCGGCTGAGCCCGGTCTCGAGTTTGAGTTGGACGACCGGCACGACGGACGGCCGATCCCGCGCGGCCTCGATCACGCGGTCCAGCTGCGCCACCGACGACAGACCGAGGTCGATCCCGGCGTCGAGTGCGGCGCCGAAGGCGGCCTGCGGGCCGTGCAGCCAGGCGAGGATCGGTGCCGTGATCCCGGCGGCACGCAGCGCGACGCCCTCCGTGATGTCGGCGACGCCCAAGCGATCGGCCCCGGCCTCGACCGCCGCGCGGGCGATTGCCTCGGCACCGTGCCCGTAGGCGTCGGCCTTGACGACGACGATGAGTTCACCGACGCCGGTCAGCTCACGCAGACGACGGACGTTGTGGCGCAGGGCGTCCAGGTCGATGATCGCCTCGCGGGTCGGTCGCTCGTCGTGCTCGGACACGGGCGTCATCCCTCCCGCTCCGCGACGACGAACGCGACGGCGACCCCGGCGTCGTGGGTCATGGTCAGGTGCATGCTCGTGATCCCCCGCTCGGCCACGACACCAGCCGTGACGCCGGACAGCGCGAAGTCGGGCTTCCCCTCCGGACCGTTCACGATCGCCATCTCCTGCCACCGGATACCGTCCGAGGAACCCAGTGCTTTGATGAGCGCCTCCTTGGCCGCGAACCGTCCGGCGAGGGACCGCAGCGGGAGGTCGCGTTCCGACGGGACGAAGAGCCTGGCCAGCAGGTTCGGGGTGCGCGTGATCGCCCGTTCGAACCGTGCGAGGTCGACCAGGTCCACCCCGATGCCGATGATCATCCCTCTACTCTACGGCCGTCGTGTGCGGCCCGGAGGCCCGCTCGACGGGCCACCTCGGACCCCGCGGACCGCCCCTACTCGACCGTGACGGACTTCGCGAGGTTGCGCGGCTGGTCGACGTCGAGGCCCTTCGCCGTCGCGAGCTCCATCGCGAAGATGTGCAGCGGGATGACGGCGAGCAGGGGCTCGAACAGCGGACCGGCGAGCGGGATCGGGATGACCTCGTCGGCCGAGGGCAGGACGGCGGCGTCGCCCTGCTCCGCGATCGCGATGACCCGGGCACCACGTGCGCGGATCTCCTCGATGGTCGAGATGACCTTCGGGTGCAGGATCGCCGAGCCACGCGGGCTCGGGACGACGACGAAGACGGGCTGACCCGGCTCGATCAGGGCGATCGGGCCGTGCTTGAGCTCGCCACCGGCGAAGCCTTCAGCGTGGATGTACGCGAGCTCCTTGAGCTTCAGCGCACCCTCGAGCGCGATCGGGTAGCCGACGTGGCGACCGAGGAAGAGCACCGCGCGGGAGTCGGCCATCCAGTGGGCGAGCTGCGCGATCTTCTCGGAGGCCCCGAGGATGCTGGCGATCTTGTCGGGCACGGCCTGCAGCTCTTCGACCTGCGACGCCAGGAACTCCGGAGTCTGGGTGCCGCGGACCCGCGCGAGGTGCAGCCCGAACAGGTACAGCGCCGTGATCTGAGCGGTGAACGCCTTCGTGGACGCGACCGCGACCTCGGGCCCCGCGTGGGTGTACACCACGGCGTCCGACTCGCGCGCAATCGTGGCGCCCTGGGTGTTGCAGATCGACAGGGTCTTCGCGCCGGACTCGCTCGCGAAACGCACCGCCATGAGCGTGTCCATGGTCTCGCCCGACTGGCTCACCGAGATGACGAGCGTGCGCGCGTCGATGACCGGGTCGCGGTAGCGGAACTCGTGGCTCAGCTCGACGGTGACCGGGATCCCGGCCCAGCGCTCGATCGCGTAGGTGCCGACCGTGCCCGCGTAGGCGGCGGTGCCACACGCGATGATCACGATGCGGTTGATGTCGAGGAAGAGCTCGTCGAGACCGGCGAGTTCGGGGATGACGACCTGGCCGCCCTCGACCCGCCCGCGGATCGTGTTCGCGACCGCGTCGGGCTCCTCGCTGATCTCCTTCGCCATGAAGCTCGACCAGCCGCCCTTGTCGGCCGCCGAAGCGTCCCACTGGATCTCGAACGGCTCGGTCACGACGTGGTTGCCGGAGAAGTCGGTGACCGTCACGTCGTCGGGCGTGATGACGACCATCTGGTCCTGGCCGATCGCGACCGCGCGCTGGGTGTACTGCACGAACGCGGCGACGTCCGACCCGAGGAAGTTCTCGCCGTCGCCGAGCCCGATGACGAGCGGCGAGTTCCGACGCGCACCGATGACGACGCCGGGCAGGTCCTGGTGCATGGCGAGCAGCGTGAAGGCGCCGTCCAGGCGAGCGACGACGCGGCGGAAGGCTTCGGTGAGGTCGCCGGTGGAACGGTACTCGCGGCCGATCAGCACGGCGGCGATCTCGGTGTCGGTGTCGCTCTCGAAGGTGAAGCCGTCCGCGAGGAGCTCCGCGCGCAGTTCGGCGAAGTTCTCGATGATGCCGTTGTGGATGAGCGCGAGGCGTCCTTCGTCACCGAGGTGCGGGTGCGCGTTGCGGTCCGTCGGTCCACCGTGGGTCGCCCAACGGGTGTGACCGATACCGGTCGAGCCCGGCGCGATGGGGTTCGCGGCGAGGTCCTCGGTGAGGACGGCCAGCTTCCCGGCGCGCTTCCGGGTGTTCAGCGAACCCGTCGCGTCGAGCACGGCGATCCCGGCGGAGTCGTACCCCCGGTACTCGAGCCGCTTGAGTCCGCCCATGAGGACGTCCACCGTCTTGTCGTTCCCGACGTACCCTACGATTCCACACATGTAGAGCAGCATAATCGTGCGATTTTGCGAGGATCCTGCACCAACCTCGAGGCGCCGGCGCTCAGCCTCGGAGCAGGACGGTCTCGCCGAGATCCACCGGTTCCCGGGCCCTTCCTCTGCCGCGGGTCAGAGCTTGCGGAGCAGCACCGAGGACACCGTGTGATCGGAGTCCTTCCGCAGCACGAGCTTGGCGCGCGAGCGGGTCGGGCGGATGTTGTCGATGAGGTTCGGTTCGTTGATCGAGCGCCAGAACCCACGCGCCTGATCAGCCGCCTCCTCATCGGAGAGCTCGGCGAACACGTTGAAGAAGGAGTTCGGGTTCGAGAACGCGCCCCGCTTGAGCGCCATGAAGCGGTCCACGTACCAGGACTCGATGTCGCGCGTCCGTGCGTCGACGTAGATGCTGAAGTCGAACAGGTCGCTGATCGCGAGTCCGCTCGCCGTCGCAGCCGGCTGCAGCACGTTCAAGCCCTCGACGATCAGGACGTCGGGGCGCCGGACGACGACCTGCGCCGTCGGGATGATGTCGTAGCGCAGGTGCGAGTAGAACGGTGCCCGCACCTCGGCGGCACCGCTCTTCACCGCGGTGATGAACCGCAGGAGCGCGCGCCGGTCGTAGGACTCGGGGAAGCCCTTGCGATCCATGATGCCGCGCCGCTGGAGCTCCTCGTTCGGATAGAGGAAGCCGTCGGTCGTCACGAGTTCGACGTGCGGGGTGTCCGGCCAGCGCGACAGCAGCTCGCGCAGGAGCCGCGCGATCGTCGACTTGCCGACGGCCACGGAACCCGCCACACCGATCACGAACGGCGTCCGGAGCGCCTGGTCGCCGAGGAACCGGCTCGTCGCGCGCCCGAGGTCCTGAGTGCCCTTCGCGTAGAGGCTCAACAGCCGGCTGAGCGGCACGTAGACCTCCTCGACCTCCCGCATGTCGAGACGGTCGCCGAGGCCACGGATCTGCACGACCTCGGTCTCGCTGAGCGGTGTGGCCGTCTCCGGAGCGAGTCGCGCCCATTCGGCACGGTCGATCTCCACGTAGGGCGTCGGCTGCCCGGAGGCACCGCCCGTCGTCATCGAAGTCATGCGATCACTCTTCCACAGCTGAGGTGCCGACCCGCCGCCGGACGACTCAGATGGCGAGTCGCTCGCGGACGACGTCGGCGAGGCGGTGCGCCAGACGATCGGCGGTCGGCTGGTCGGCCGCCTCGACCATGACGCGGACGAGCTGCTCGGTGCCGGACGGCCGCAACAGCACGCGTCCGTCGTCTCCGAGCTCGACTTCGGCAGCCTGTACGGCAGCGTCGACGACCTCGTCGCCGACGAGGCGCGTGCGGTCGACACCCGTGACGTTGACGAGGATCTGCGGGTACACCTGCATCACCGCAGCGAGCTCCGCGAGCGTCTTCCCGGTGCGCGCCATCTCGGCCACGATGTGCAGGCCGGTGAGGATGCCGTCGCCGGTGGTCGCGTAGTCGGCCATGATCACGTGGCCCGACTGCTCACCGCCGAGCGAATAGGCGTTCGCGTTCATCGCCTCGAGGACGTAGCGGTCGCCGACCCCGGTCTGGACGACGTTGATGCCGTGCTCGCGCATAGCGACGTGCAGGCCGAGGTTGCTCATCACCGTGGCGACGAGCGTGTCGTCCTTGAGCTTGCCGCGCTCCTGCATCGAGACGGCGAGGATGGCCATGATCTGGTCGCCGTCGACGACCTTGCCCGCAGCGTCGACCGCGAGGCAGCGGTCGGCGTCGCCGTCGTGTGCGATGCCGAGGTCGGCACCGTGCTCGAGGACCGCCTTGGACAGGAGGTCGAGGTGCGTGGAGCCGACGCCGTCGTTGATGTTCATGCCGTCGGGGTCGTTGCCGATGATCGTGACCTTGGCCCCGGCGTCGCGGAAGGTCTCCGGCGACACTCCCGCGGCCGCGCCGTGCGCGCAGTCGAGGACGACATGGATGCCGTCCAGGCGGTTCGGGAGGCTGCCGAGCAGGTGGAGGACGTAGCGGTCCTCGGCGTCGGCGAAGCGGATGATCCGGCCGACGTCTGCACCGGTCGGGCTGAGCTTGGGGCGGTCGAGGTACTCCTCGATCCGGCGTTCCACGGCGTCGGGCAGCTTCGTGCCGCCGCGGGCGAAGATCTTGATGCCGTTGTCGGGCGCGGGGTTGTGCGAGGCGGAGATCATCACGCCGAAGTCGGCGTCGATGTCGGCGATGAGGAACGCCGTCGCGGGCGTGGGCAGCACGCCGGCCTCGAGCACGTCGACGCCCGAGGACGCCAGGCCCGCCGCGACGGCGGCGGACAGGAACTCGCCGGAGATACGTGGGTCGCGTGCGAGCACGGCGACCGGGCGCTTCCCGGCGGCACGGCGGGCCTCAGCACTACGGCCTTGCCCAAGCACCACTGCGGTGGCTTGGGCAAGGCCGAGAGCGAGGTCTGCCGTCAGGTCGGCGTTCGCGAGTCCGCGTACGCCGTCGGTACCAAACAGCTGAGGCATCGAGCTTCGCTTGTCTTGAGAGCGCTTAGCGCTTCGAGAACTGCGGAGCCTTACGGGCCTTCTTGAGTCCGGCCTTCTTGCGCTCCTTGACGCGAGCGTCGCGGGAGAGGAAGCCGGCCTTCTTCAGGGTGGCGCGGTTGTTCTCCTCGTCGATCTGGTTCAGCGAGCGAGCGATGCCGAGGCGCAGCGCGCCGGCCTGGCCCGAGGGGCCACCACCGGAGATGCGTGCGATGACGTCGTAGCCGCCGGCCAGGTCGAGGACGGTGAACGGGTCGTTGATGAGCTGCTGGTGCAGCTTGTTCGGGAAGTAGTCCTCGAGCGTGCGGCCGTTGACCGTGATGGTGCCGCTGCCGGGGACGAGACGCACGCGGGCGATGGCCTGCTTGCGACGGCCGACGGCTGCGCCGGGGACGCTCAGCACGGCGCGAGGTGCGGTGACTGCTGCTTCAGGAGCCGACTCGGTGGAGTAGCTCTGCGGGGTCTCTTCGATGGAATCTGCGATGTTCGCCACTGTGTAATCCTTTTTTCTTGTCCGGCGCTTACTGGGCGACCTGGTCGAGCGTGAACGGCTTGGGCTGCTGAGCGGCGTGCGGGTGCTCGCTGCCCGTGTAGACCTTGAGCTTCTTCAGCTGGTCGCGGCCGAGCGTGTTCTTCGGCAGCATGCCGCGGATCGCCTTCTCGACGGCGCGGATCGGGTTCTTCTCGAGGAGCTCGGCGTAGGTGACGGCCGAGAGCCCGCCCGGGTAACCGGAGTGGCGGTAGGCCTTCTTCTGCAGGAGCTTGGCGCCGGTGAGGGCCACCTTGTCGGCGTTGATGATGATGACGAAGTCGCCACCGTCCATATGAGGGGAGAAGGTCGCCTTGTGCTTGCCGCGCAGGAGCGCTGCAGCGTGGCTGGCCAGGCGGCCGAGGACCACGTCGGTGGCGTCGATGACGACCCAGTCGTGCGTGATCTCACTGGCCTTCGGGGAATACGTGCGCGTCACAATAGTGCTGCTTTCTGGTCGGAGTTGGTCGTTCGTGAATCCCGCTCCTGTTGGGTGTTCCGAACGGAACGCCCGAGGTGGAGGGCTCAACTTCGGGTACCGCGCCGCAGAAGGCGCAGGCACCAACGGGAGAGTCTACGCGACGACGTCCCGGCGGTCAATTCCCACCGGGAACCTCACTCGGCGCTCGCTTCCACGTGCTCGTGGCTCCGCCGCTGTCGGGTCTCGGCGGCCCGCGCATGCAACAGCCCCGGCTCGGGGTACCCGACCTCGACGAGGGTGAGTCCGCGCGCCGGCATCACCCGGAAGTCGATCTCGCGGCGTCCGCCGTCGCGGAGCCGGACGACCTCGTCGAGCGACATGCGCCCCTCCCCCACGGCGACGCAGGCGCCGACGAGCGCCCGCACCATGCTGTGGCAGAACGCGTCGGCGGTGAGGCTCGCCACGAGCACGCCCGCCTCGTCCCGCTCCCAGCTGAAGGACTGCAGGGTCCGGATGGTCGTCGCGCGCGGTCTCGGTTTGCAGTACGCCTGGAAGTCGTGGAGCCCGACGAGCGAGGTGGCCGCCCGGTGGAGCAGCTCGACGTCGAGCGACGCCGTCGTCCAGCTCGTCGTCCGCCGGAGGATCGGGTCCTTGCGGACGTCGGCGTCCGCGAGGCGGTAGCGGTAGTGACGCCAGACCGCCGAGAAGCGCGCGTCGAAGCCCTCCGACGCCGGTTCCGCCGTGTGGATCACGACGTCGCGGTCCATCCCGAGCACGCCGTTCAGTCGACGCACGAGGAGGGAGCTCGCGGTCTCGTTCCGCGGCGTCCCGTCGTGGAACTCGGCGTGGCGCCCCTGCAATCGCGTGATCTTCGCGAGCTGTGGCTCGGTGAGGTCGAGGTGGGCCACTTGACCGGCCGCGTGCACCCCGGCATCCGTCCGTCCGGCCACCACGAACCGTGGCATGGGCGGGACGGTCTTCCCGAGCACGCGATACAGCGCCTCCTCCAGGACCCCCTCGACCGTCCGGAGCCCCGGCTGCTTCGCCCATCCGGCGAAGTCCGTGCCGTCGTACGCGATGGCGAGCCGGAACCGCTGGGTCGGGAGAACCTCCGCTGCCGCGACCTGTTCAGCGCTCACGGACGTACGCCAGATCACGCGTCGTCGCGACGAAGCCCTGTCGTTCATACAGCCCGAGTGCACCCGTGGGGCTGGCCGTGTCGACCTCCAGCGTCGCCCGCTCGAGGCCGGCTGCCTGGATCCGACGAAGCGCGGTGGCAAGCAGAGCCGGCGCGAGTCGTCGGCCACGCCAGTCGCGGACGGTCCCGACGAGGGCGATGTACGCGCTGGTGAACCCCTGCGCGGACCAGCTGTCCTCGTCCACCTCGGCCAGCGTGAAGCCGACGACCCGTCCGTCGTCGTCGATCGCGACCACCGAGAGGTCGTCGCGGAAGTGGGATCCGCCGACGAACTGCGCCCACATGGCCGGGACCGTCTCCAGGCTGCCCCAGTGGTCCCGGAACGAGTCGTTCCGAGCCTCCCTCGTGCGTTCGGCCACGTCCGGGTGGTACGCCTCGAGTCGGACACCGTCGGGCACGTCGATCTCGTCGACGGGCGCGGAGAGATCGCGTTCCATGATCGTGAAGTACCGCGCCACGGCGAAGCCGAACCGTTCCAACAGGCGCGCCGCCCCCGGGTTCCGTTCGTCGACGCAGGCCCGGGAGGAAGCTGGAGCACCCGTCTCGACGGAGGCCAGCTGCTGCTCGGACCGTTCCAGCGACCACGCGAGCAGCCCGCGACCGATCCCCCGCTCACGCCATGCGGGATGCACGCCGCCGAAGACGTACGAATACACGGACACGTCTCGTGAGGGCGACAGGATCACCATCGCGTAGGCGACCAGCGTGCCGTCGGCGGCGATCGCCAGCAGGCTGTCCGCAGCCATGTCGATCCACGCGTGGTCGAACTGGTCCGCGATCTCGTCGCGGCTCGTCACCCGGTGGGGGTTGTCGAACGGATCCATGGCGCGGCACAGCGCCACGATGTCGTCGATGTCCGCGCGGACCGCCGGACGCCATTGGTCGACGTCGGGGTGCTGTGGCAGGGCCGGCTGGCCGGCCGGAACGGCGGGAGTGGTACTCATGTCTCCAGCCTAGGACACCGTCGCAGCGCCGCCAGGAACGACGGAACCCCGCCCTCCAGGTGGAGAGCGGGGTTCCGTTCGTGTGTCGCTGAACCTACTTGGCGTCCTTCGCGGGTGCCTCGTCGGTGGTCTCGCCGGCGTCGACGGACTCGCCGTCGGTCTCGGTCGCCTCGACGGCTTCCGTCGCCTCGGCGTCGGCCGAGGTCTCGGCGGGGGTCTCCTCGGCCGGAGCCTCGTCGACCGGCGCTGCGGCGTGCTTCGCGGACTGCTTGGCCGGCTTCGCCTTCGGCGTGACGGGCTCGAGGACGAGCTCGATCACGGCCATCGGAGCGTTGTCGCCCTTGCGGTAACCGGTCTTGATGATGCGCGTGTAGCCACCCTGACGGTCGGCGACGAGGGGCGCGATTTCCGTGAAGAGCTCGTGGACGACGCTCTTGTCGGTGATGGTCGCGAGCACCCGACGGCGGGCGTGCAGGTCGCCGCGCTTCGCGAAGGTGATCAGGCGCTCAGCGAGCGGACGCAGGCGCTTCGCCTTGGTCTCGGTGGTCTGGATGCGCTTGTGGGTGAACAGCGCAGCAGCGAGGTTGGCGAGCAGGAGACGCTCGTGGGCAGGTCCGCCTCCGAGGCGGGGTCCCTTGGTGGGAGTAGGCATTCTTGTCTCTCTTCAGGTTGGAAAGTCGTCAGGTGGATCGCGTGCTAGGAGACGGTCTCGTCGTCGTAGCCGCTGTAGAAGTGGGCGCCGTCGAACCCGGGAACCGAGTCCTTCAGGGAGAGGCCCATTTCGGTGAGCTTGTCGCGAACTTCATCCACCGACTTCTGTCCGAAGTTGCGGATGTTCATGAGCTGCGTCTCCGACAGCGCGACGAGCTCGCTGACGTTGTTGATGCCCTCGCGCTTGAGGCAGTTGTACGAGCGCACGGAGAGGTCGAGGTCCTCGATCGGGATCGAGAGCTCGCCCGGCAGCACGGCGTCGACCGGCGCGGGGCCGATCTCGATGCCCTCTGCGGCGGTGTTGAGCTCGCGAGCCAGGCCGAACAGCTCGGTCAGCGTGCGACCGGCCGACGCGATGGCGTCGCGCGGCGTGATGGCCGGCTTCGACTCGACGTCGACGACCAGGCGGTCGAAGTCGGTGCGCTCACCGGCACGAGTCGCCTCGACGCGGTAGGTCACCTTGAGGACGGGCGAGTAGATCGAGTCGACGGGGATCTGACCGGCTTCGCTGAACTCGTTGCGGTTCTGCGTGGCCGACACGTAGCCGCGGCCACGCTCGATCGTGAGCTCGAGCTCGAACTTCGCCTTGTCGTTGAGGGTCGCGATGACGAGGTCCGGGTTGTGGACCTCGACGCCGGCCGGAGCCGAGATGTCGGCTGCGGTGACCTGGCCTGCGCCGGTCTTGCGGAGGTACGCCGTGATCGGCTCGTCGTGCTCGCTGGAGACGACGAGGCCCTTGATGTTCAGGATGATCTCGGTGACGTCTTCCTTGACACCGGGGATCGTGCTGAACTCGTGCAGCACGCCGTCGATGCGGATGCTGGTGACGGCTGCACCCGGGATGGACGACAGCAGGGTGCGACGGAGCGAGTTCCCGAGGGTGTACCCGAAGCCTGGCTCGAGCGGCTCGATGATGAACCGGCTGCGGAACTCCGAGATGGATTCTTCGGTGAGCGTAGGGCGCTGTGCGATGAGCACTATGGATTCCTTTCGGCTAAGTGTCCGCTATATGACACTTGCGTTGGCGAGGTAGTGAATGGTGTTCGCTGGCCCTGGTCACCAGGACCATGCCGTGATCCGTCCGCGGCGATCAGACGATCGCTACGGACGGATCACGGCCGGTGAACCGAAGGAATTAGACGCGGCGACGCTTCGGGGGACGGCAGCCGTTGTGTGCCTGAGGCGTGACGTCGTTGATCGAGCCGACCTCGAGGCCTGCGGCCTGGAGGGAACGGATCGCGGTCTCGCGGCCGGAGCCGGGTCCCTTGACGAAGACGTCGACCTTCTTCATGCCGTGCTCCTGCGCCTGACGCGCAGCCGACTCGGCGGCGAGCTGTGCGGCGAACGGGGTCGACTTGCGCGAACCCTTGAAGCCGACGCCACCGGACGAAGCCCAGCTGATGACCGCGCCCGAGGGGTCGGTGATCGAGACGATCGTGTTGTTGAACGTCGACTTGATGTGGGCCTGGCCCACGGCGATGTTCTTCTTTTCCTTCTTACGCGGCTTCCGAACGGCCGACTTTGGTGCTGCCATGAATATCTCCTGAGTCCTATGACGAGGCGACTAGGCGGGGCCTAGCGAGCCTTCTTCTTGCCGGCGACGGTGCGCTTCGGGCCCTTGCGGGTGCGCGCGTTGGTCTTGGTGCGCTGGCCGCGGACCGGAAGTCCACGACGGTGACGGATGCCCTGGTAGGACCCGATCTCCACCTTGCGGCGGATGTCGGCGGCGACCTCACGGCGGAGGTCACCCTCGACCTTGAAGGTGCCCTCGATGTAATCGCGCAGGGCGATCAGCTGGTCATCGGTGAGATCCTTCACGCGGATGTCTCCGCTGATGCCGGTGTCGGCGAGGGTCTTGAGTGACCGCGTGCGGCCAACACCGTAGATGTACGTCAGTGCAACTTCCACGCGCTTGTCGCGTGGGATGTCTACGCCGGCGAGACGTGCCATGGTGGCTTCTCCTAGGAGTTGTGGAGGTGTGGAGCAGTTCCGGTGCTCGGGCCTCCGACCCGAGGTGTCACCCGCGGCGCACGATGTGCTGCGGGATCTGGAACTGCCGTTAGAGGGGTGGTGCTGTGTTGCTCAGGGCTGCGTGCTGCAGATCCTCTGAGATCAACCCTGGCGCTGCTTGTGGCGCGGGTTCTCGCAGATGACCATGACGCGGCCGTTGCGACGGATGACCTTGCACTTGTCGCAGATCTTCTTGACGCTGGGCTTGACCTTCATAGTTCTCTCTTTTCGCTGTCATCGTGCCGGGCCCACCACCGGATGGTGGCGGCGCGTCCGGCCGTTACTTACAGCGCGACCTACTTGTAGCGGTAGACGATCCGACCACGGGTCAGGTCGTAGGGGGTCAGTTCCACGATCACGCGGTCCTCTGGGAGGATGCGGATGTAGTGCTGACGCATTTTGCCCGAAATGTGGGCAAGTACCTTGTGTCCGTTGGTCAGCTCAACGCGGAACATCGCGTTGGGCAGAGCCTCGACCACTTGGCCCTCGATCTCGATGACGCCGTCTTTTTTGGCCATAGCCTCACTGTCGCTCAGGTTGAGTCGCACTGGTCGTGCGGGTGGATTGCGGTGCGGATGTCGGCTCGCCGAAGGCATGCAGAAAGCACCAAAGATCGATTCTATGCTATGTTTCCGGGTTTCGCCAACTCAACGTCGGCCGGGGCCCGTCAGTCGGTGCGGGAGCGCAGCGCGTCGTTGATCTGCGCCGTGAGACCGGCGTCCATCGGCAGCGGACGCCCGTCCACGCCACGCACCGGCGCGGCCAGTCGGACGCTGGAGAGCAGCCAAGCCGCCTCCGCGTCGAGCACGTCCTCCGGTGTCAGCATCCGGTACTCGTGCGGGAGCCCCTGCTCCTCGAGACGGGCCCAGAGCGCGAGCTGCGTGGTGCCGGGCAGGATGCCACTCGACGGAGGCGGTGTCACGAAGGTGCCGCCGATCCGCACGACCACGGTGGAGGTGGGTCCTTCGAGGACGAAGCCGTCGCTGCTGACGAAGAGCACGTCGTCCGCTCCACGTCGGTGCGCCTCACGGAGCGCGGCCATGTTGACCGCGTACGACAGCGTCTTGGCACCGGCGAGCAGCCACGGCGAACGCTCCTGCACGTCGCTCGCGAGACCGCGGTCGAGCAGGACGACCTCGATGCCGTTCTCGCGCTCGGGGAACCCGTCAGCCGGCGTCGCCGAGATCCACGCGGTCGGGCGTCCGCCACTCCCCCGCGTCACGACGAGTCGGACGGCGCTCTGATCGACGTCGGGGAGTTCCGCGACCGCGCGGGCGATGGCGAGCCGCCACTGTGCGTGGTTCGGCGCGGGCAGATCGAGGATCGCCGCCGACTCGGTCAGTCGATCGAGGTGCGCCTCGACCGACTGCGGGTGCCGGCCGACGACACCGATCGTCTCGAAGATCCCATCCCCCCGCGCGGGGCCCAGGTCGAAGACGCTCAAGACACCGGACCCGTCGCCGGCCGGCGTGATCGTGGCCGCGAGGTCGGCGTCGTCGATGACGGTGTCTGCGGGGAGGACGTCGAGAAGGAACACGATCGGCACGCTCATGCCGAGCAACTCTACCGGGACGGAGGAGGTCCGGCCGGCGACCAGGCGGCCGCGCGGTCAGGCGGGACGGACCGGGGTGACGCCGAAGGCGGCGAGGGCGGCGGCTCCGCCATCGTGAGCGGTCAGGACCCAGATGCCGTCGCGGTGCACGGCGACGCTGTGCTCCCAGTGCGCCGCCGAGCCGCCGTCGAGGGTGGCGACGGTCCATTCGTCGTCGCGGACGAAGGTGTCTGGGCTCCCGGCGACCACCATGGGTTCGATGGCCACCACGAGTCCGGGCTTCACTTCGGGTCCACGCTGACGGACCCGGTAGTTGAACACCGGCGGTGCCTCGTGCATCGTGCGTCCGATGCCGTGCCCGACGTAGTCCGTGAGGATCCCGTAGGGCTTCCCCTCGGGTGAGTGGTCCTCGACGTACTCCTCGATCGCGGCACCGACCTGGTTGAGGTGTCGGGCGGTCGCGAGCTCGGCGATCCCGGCCCACAGCGAACCCTCCGTCACCGCTGAGAGGCGCTCGCGCTCGGTGACGAGCTCCGGGCGCGTGGGATCGGGCAGCACGACGGTCATCGCGGAGTCGCCGTTCCAGCCGTCGATCTCGGCGCCGCTGTCGATCGACACGATGTCGCCCGCCTGCAGCACGCGTGACCCGGGGATGCCGTGGACCACGTCCTCGTTGACCGAGGTGCAGACCGTGTGGCGATAGCCGGGCACCAGCTTGAAGTTGGAGTGCCCGCCGGCCGCGACGATGGCCGCCTCGGCAGCCGCGTCGAGTTGCAGCGTCGTCACCCCGGGGGCGACGAGCGCGCGCACCGCATCGAGCGATGCCGCTGTGGCCAGCCCCGGCGCGATCATCGCGCGGATCTGATCAGGGGTCTTGTAGATCGACTTCCGGAACACCGTGGTGGACGTGTCGGTGCGTCAGACGGCCGGAACGATGATGCCGCGGGCGGCGAGGGCCGCGTCGATCCGAGCGGTGACCTCGGCGACCTCACCGAGACCGTCGACGGCCACGACGAGCCCACGAGCGGTGAAGACCTCGATGAGCGGGGCGGTCTCCTGCGCGTAGAGCTCCAGCCGGTGACGGATGACCTCTTCCGTGTCGTCGGGACGACCTTCGGCTTCTGCACGCTTCAGCAGCCGCACGACGACCTCTTCGGTATCGGCCTCCAACAGCACGACGGCGTCCAGACTCGCTCCGCTCTCGGCGAGCAGCGCGTCCAGCGCGACGACCTGGTCGGTCGTCCGCGGGTATCCGTCGAGCAGGAATCCTTCGATCGCATCAGGCTCGTGCAGACGGCCCCGGACGATCTCGTTGGTGACCGAGTCGGGAACGTACCCGCCCCCGCGCACGAGCTCCTGGACCTGCTTGCCGAGCGGTGTGCCGCCCTTGATGTGAGCGCGGAAGATGTCGCCCGTCGAGATCGCGGGGATGCCGAAGCGCTCCGAGAGGAAGGCCGCCTGCGTGCCCTTGCCGGATCCCGGAGGACCGACGATGAGCAGACGGGGCTTGCCGGCCGCGCTCAACGCAGGAGCCCTTCGTAGTGGCGCTGCTGGAGCTGCGAGTCGATCTGCTTGACCGTCTCGAGCCCGACACCGACGATGATGAGGATCGATGCGCCGCCGAACGGGAAGTTGGCGTTCGCGCCCACCAGCGCCAGGGCGATGAGCGGCAGGAGGGCGATCAACCCCAGGTAGATCGATCCGGGCAGGGTCACGCGGGTCAGGACGTAGTCGAGGTATTCGGCCGTCGGGCGTCCGGCACGGATGCCGGGGATGAACCCGCCGTACTTCTTCATGTTGTCGGCGACCTCTTCAGGGTTGAAGGTGATCGCGACGTAGAAGTAGGTGAAGCCGACGATGAGCAGGAAGTACATGAGCATGTACAGCGGGTGGTCGCCCTTGGTGAGGTACTGCTGGATCCACAGGACCCAGGGTGCCGGGGTGCCGGTCGTCGGCTGGTTGAACTGCGCGATGAGGGCCGGCAGGTACAGGATCGACGACGCGAAGATGACGGGCACCACACCGGCCATGTTGACCTTGATGGGGATGTAGGTGTTGTTGCCGCCGTACGTCCGGCGTCCGACCATGCGCTTCGCGTACTGCACCGGGATCCGACGTTGCGACTGCTCGACGAAGACGACGAGTCCGACGATCACGAGGCCGACGGCGAGTACGAGGAGGAAGACCTCCGGGCCCTTCGCGGTCCAGATGGCGGCCAGCGAGCCCGGGAAGGTGGCTGCGATCGAGGTGAAGATGAGGAGCGACATGCCGTTGCCGACGCCGCGCTCGGTGACGAGCTCGGCCATCCACATGACGAGGCCGGTGCCCGCGGTCATGGTGACGACCATGAGGAGCATGCCGTACCAGGTGCCGCCCTGGGCGGTGATGAGGTCGGCGCAGACGCCGCCCTGGTTGCCGAACAGTGCACCGCTCTTGGCGACCGTGATGAGCGTCGTCGACTGGAGGATGCCGAGGAAGATCGTGAGGTACCGCGTGTACTGCGTCAGCTTGCCCTGGCCGGCCTGGCCTTCCTTGTGCAGCGTCTCGAAGTGCGGGATGACCACGCGGAGGAGCTGGACGATGATCGACGCGGTGATGTAGGGCATGATGCCCAGCGCGAAGATGGAGAGTTGGAGGAGCGCGCCACCACTGAAGAGGTTGACGAGCTCGTAGAGGCCTGATGCGCCGGCGGCCTGCTGGTTCGCGAGGCACTGCTGCACGTTCGGGAAGTTCACGAACGGAGCGGGGATGAAGGACCCCAGCCGGTAGATGGCGATGATCCCGAGCGTGAACCCGATCTTGCGACGAAGATCCGGGGTCCGGAAGATCCGGCCGATGGCGCTGAACAAAAGGGGCCTCCTGTGAGATGTTGCGGGGTCGGCCCGGGTGACCGGCATGATGCCGGCCACCCGAGTGAGCTCCTGTGCGGAGCCGGCCGAGGGCTACTTGACGCTGCCCCCGGCTGCCACGATCTTCTGCTCAGCTGAGCCGGAGACCTTGTCAACCGCGACATTCAGCTTAACCGAGATGTCACCGTTTCCGAGAACCTTGACCTTCTCGTTCTTCCGGACGGCACCCTTGGCGACGAGGTCCACCGTGGTGACGTCGCCACCCTTCGGGTACAGCTCGGCGAGCTTCTCCAGGTTCACGACCTGGTACTCGACGCGGAAGGGGTTCTTGAAGCCACGGAGCTTCGGGGTGCGCATGTGCAGCGGCATCTGCCCACCCTCGAAGCCGACCTTGACGTTGTAACGCGCCTTCGTACCCTTGGTACCGCGACCAGCGGTCTTACCCTTGGACGCCTCACCACGGCCGACGCGCATCCGGGACTTCTTGGCTCCGGCGGCCGGACGCAGGTGGTGCACCTTCAGGACCTGCTCGCGCTTCTCAGCGGGCTCGTCCTTCGCGGGCTTCTTGGCGGCAGCAGCCTTGGGGGCAGCCTTCGCCTTGGGCTCGGCCTTCGCGGCAGCCGTCTTCGGAGCTGCCTTCGCAGCGGCCTTGGGGGCCTTCTCCTCAGTGGTTTCGTTCTTCTCAGCCATTAGTCGATCTCCTCAACCTGTACGAGGTGAGCAACAGTGTTCACGTAGCCGCGGTTCTGCGCGTTGTCCGGGCGGACGACGACAGCACCGATGCGACGGAGACCCAGGCTGCGAAGCGTGTCGCGCTGGTTCTGCTTCTCACTAATTCTGCCCTTGATCTGGGTGATCCTCAGCTGGGCCATCAGGCACCTACCTTCGCAGCAGCGGCCGCCTGAACGGCCTCTGCCTCTGCACGGAGCAGGCGGGCCGGAGCGACCTGGTCGAACTCGAGACCACGACGGGCTGCAACGGCACGAGGTTCCTCGAGCTGCTTCAGCGCCGTGACGGTCGCGTGGACGATGTTGATCGTGTTGGACGAACCGAGCGACTTGCTCAGCACGTCGTGGATGCCGGCGCACTCGAGGACGGCGCGGACGGGACCACCGGCGATGACACCGGTACCAGCGGCGGCGGGGCGCAGGAGCACCACACCGGCTGCTGCCTCACCCTGGGTGGGGTGCGGGATGGTCGAGCCGACGCGCGGGACGCGGAAGAAGTTCTTCTTCGCCTCTTCGACGCCCTTCGCGATCGCGAGCGGGACTTCGCGAGCCTTGCCGTAGCCGACGCCGACCATGCCGTTGCCGTCACCGACGACCACGAGGGCGGTGAAGCTGAAGCGACGACCACCCTTCACGACCTTCGAGACACGGTTGATGGTCACGACGCGCTCCAGGAACTGGCTCTTGTCGCTGTCGCGGCTACCGCGGTCGCGGTTGGGGTTGCGCTCGCGGCCTCCGCGGCGCGCCTCGCGCGGCTCGCGGTCGCCGGTGGGCGCCGTCGATGCCGCG
>NZ_JACYTW010000054.1:0-24604 GCF_014841395.1 Plantibacter sp. CFBP 13570
AGCGGCAACCCGACCGGCGCCGGTGATGCCGCCACGGCCGGCCTGGTCGCAGCACTCCGCGCGGGAGCCACACTTCCCGAGGCACTCCGCACGGCGGCGGCGGCAGGTGCTGCGGCCGTGCTCGAACCGATCGCCGGCGCGATCGACCTCGCCGCCTTCCACCGATTCCTCGACGCACCCGCCGCACCCGACCCCATTGGAGCAACCGAATGACCACCGCCCTCGACTTCACCACGCTCCTCGCCAACGCCTCGGCCTCGAACGCCGGCATCGCGGCGTGCAACGTGGTCCTCCTCGAGCACGCGGAGGCGATCGTCGCCGGCGCCGAGGAGGCCGGGCTGCCGGTCATCCTGCAGATCAGCGAGAACTGCGTGCGGTACCACGGGTCGCTCGCCCCCATCACACTCGCCTCGCTGGCCATCGCCCGCGCAGCGACGGTCCCGGTCCTCGTCCACCTCGACCACGTGGAGTCGGCCGAGCTCGTGCGCGAGGGCGTCGAGCTCGGCGTGGACAGCGTGATGTTCGACGCCTCGACCCTGCCGTACGACGAGAACGTCCGCGCGACGAAGGAGATCGTGGACTTCTGCCACACGCGCGGCGTGGCCGTCGAAGCGGAGCTCGGTGAGGTCGGCGGGAAGGACGGCGTCCACGCTCCGGGCGCGCGCACGGTGCCGGCAGAGGCCGTCGCGTTCGTCGCAGCGACCGGCGTCGACGCCCTGGCCGTGGCCGTCGGCACCTCGCACGCGATGACGAGCCGGGAGGCCGCCGTCGACCACGCGCTGATCGCGCAGCTCCGCCGCGAGGTGCCCGTCCCGCTCGTGCTGCACGGCTCCTCCGGACTCCCCGACGACGAGCTCCGCGCGGCGGTGCGTTCCGGGATGACGAAGATCAACCTCTCGACGCACCTCAACGGACTGTTCACCCGGGCGGTGCGCGACGTCCTCGACGACCAGCCGAAGCTCGTCGACCCCCGCACCTACGTCCGCGCCGGTCGCAGCGCGGTCGCGACCGAGACCGCGCGGATCCTGCGCCTCCTCGCAACGGACTGAGCACTCCCAGGAATCCCACAGCAACACGCAACGCTGAGCTGTTAATATATATTGTGTTGGAGTTCTTCCAACGCCTCCACCGGTAACCGATCGTCCCCCGCGATCACCCTCCGGCCTCCCGAGCCCGATATCCCTTCGGGTGCGCGGGAGATACGGCCACCCCTCCCCTAGGTGCGGTGGCCCGAAGCTCTGCGACACCGCCGGTCGATGCTCGGGTCTGACCTCGGGCATCGACCCGCGTAAGCACTGACGCCAGGCATTCCCAGGTTGTTCTCAGCTTGGTCGCGTACGTTCGTTCCTCGAGTGCCGATGTCACAACCGGCTTCCGTGTGCAGAGTCCACACCTCCACGGATACGCCGATGCTCCCGACACGACACCACCAGCCGCCCTCCAGAGCGGCGAAGAACGATCCACCGGACGGCCCCAGCCGACCAGCGCAGCCGAATCTCGGCGCAGCTGCATACCGGACGGTCTCGTCGCTCCATCCATGCGACCTGCACCGATCGTCATCGCATTCCCCCTCTGGAACCGGCCCATCCATCATCCGTAACACCAGAATCGAGAACCACCATGTCCATCACTCAGACTCGGACCCCAGCGTCCTCCAACCGTTCCGCGGGCACCGCCGTCCACGGCCGCGGTCACTCCACCGAGAAGCTCACCTACCGCTTCGGTCTCCGCACCCGCGAGACCGGTGCGGAGCAGCGCGGCTCCAGCAGCGCGGCCAACCGCCGCGGCTGAGCCGCCTCACCGTTCCACCCGACGCCCCCGCACGGCCTGACCGTGCGGGGGCGTCGTGCGTGCGGAACCGGTGCCGATCACGGCCACTCCGGAGTTCGGACGATCGTACGGACGACCACGGCCTCCCAGGTGGGAGAATCCCCACATGGATCCCGTCGCGCTCATCTCGTGGATCGTCGTGTTCGTCGTCGTCACCGTCATCGTGTCGGGCCTGTCCGGCCGAGCGGGTGTCTCCGCCCCGGTGGCCCTGGTGCTCGTCGGCGGCGTCGCGTCGTTCATCCCCGCCGTTCCGACCGTCGAGATCGAACCCGACCTGATCCTCTACGGCCTGTTGCCGCCGCTGTTGTTCGCGTCGGCGATCCGGATCTCCCTCATCGACATCCGTGCCCGTAACGACGGCATCATCCTGCTCTCGGTGGGTGCGGTCGCGTTCACCGTCGTGTCGGTCGGGTTCGCCAGCTGGCTCCTCATCCCGTCGATCACCCTCGCGGCGGCGTTCGCGTTCGCGGCGGTCATCGCGCCGACCGACGCCGTCGCCGTGAGCGCGATCGCCGGACGACTCGGGCTCCCCCGCCGTGTGCTGACGATCCTCGAGGGCGAGAGTCTGCTCAACGACGCCACCGCACTCGTGGCACTCAACGCCTCGATCCTCGCCATCACGAGCGTCGTCAACCCGGTCATGATCGCCGGCGAGTTCGTCATCGAGGTCGTCGCCGGCGTCGGCGTCGGTCTCGCGGTCGGCTGGGTGCTGTCCGAGGTCCGCCGACGCCTGCGCGCCCCAGTCCTCGACACCTGCCTCTCCCTCATCACCCCGTTCCTCGCATTCCTCCTGGCGCAGGCGATCCACGGTTCGGGCGTCCTCGCGGTCGTCACCGCCGGGCTGCTGCTCGGCTATCGGGCACCCATCGTGCAGTCGGCCGAGGCGCGCATCGCCGAGTCGCTCAACTGGCGCACCATCCAGTTCCTCCTCGAGAACGCCGTCTTCCTGTTCATCGGGCTCAACCTGGCGGGCATCCTCGAGGGGGCGATCCAGACCGGTCCGGGGCTCTGGCCGACCGTGTTCATCAGCATCGGGGTCCTCGCGGCGCTCATCGTCTCGCGGTTCGTGTGGGAGATGACGGTCACGGCGATCTACCGGCTCGGGCCGAGACGGCTCCGTGAGCGGAGCTGGTCGTGGGGAAACGGGATCGCCGTCTCCGCAGCCGGCGTCCGCGGCGTGGTGACCCTGGCGGCCGTGTTCCTGCTGCCCGAGGACACCCCGTCGCGCGAGTTCCTGCAGTTCCTGGCGTTCGTCGTCGTGGTCGGCACACTGCTCTCGGGGCTCGCGCTCCCCCGGATCATCCGTGCGCTGCACCTCCCGCCGCCGAACCACAGCCAGGAGCGCGTCGAGCAACTGATGCTCATGGCGGAGGTCCAGACGGCCGGCTTGGACCGCCTCGACGAGCTGACGACCGAGGCGGACGAGGAGCAGGTGCTCAACCGTCTGCGGACCAATGCGAGCTTCGTGGCCAATGCCCTCGAGCAGTACACGGGTGACGGCTCCGAACTCCGCACGGTCGCGTTCGCCCGACTCCGCCGCCAGATGATCGCGGCGGAACGCGAGGCGCTCCTCTCGGCGCGCGCCGACGGTCGCTACCAGGAACCGGCGGTCGCCGCGGTCCTGGCGGCGATCGACGCCGAGGAGGCGACACTCAAGGCGATGACGCCGAAGCCGCCGCGGTCATAGCACCCCGGACGCGCTGCCCGCATGCCCCATCCGAACGACCGGTACAGGACGATCGGTCGGGCAGGATGAGGGCATGATCATGTTGTTCCCGGCCGCCGTCTTCGCGGTGCTCTACGTCGCGAGCCGACGCCGCGACGCCCGCCGCCTGCGCAACGGGGTCTTCCTGGTCTCCGCGATCGCCTGCGGGCTGGTGGCGCTCCTCTCGGAGGCGTCCCGCACGACGCCGTTCACCGTGCTCCTCGCTGCGTTCGGCACGGTCCTGCTGGTGGGCGTGCTCGGGGTCCTCCTCATCGGCAACGGCATCACGATGCTCCGGCTCGAAGGACGCAGCCTGGGCAACCTGCTCTCGCTGTTCGCCGGGGTCGCGATCCTCGTCCTGCCCGTGCTGGCCGTGCTGCTGGTCCTCGGAGCGCACCCGCAGTCCCTGCCCTCCTGGCTGACGATCGTCCTCGTCGCGCTGGGTCTCCTGCTCGGGTTCGCGTGCTTCTACGCGGCGGCGACCTTCGCGGCCTTCGGCGTGTACTCACTCGTCTACAGCCGCTACCGTCACACCCAGATGCCCGACGCCCTCGTCGTCCTCGGTTCCGGCCTCATCCACGGCGAGGTCCCGCCGTTACTGCGCAGTCGCCTGGACCTGGCACTCCGCATCTACCGGGCGACAGCACCGGGGACGACTCGACCGATCCTGATCCCGTCCGGCGGCCAGGGCGACGACGAACCGCGCCCGGAGGGGACGGCCATGGCCGAGTACCTCGTCGCGAACGGCGCGGACCCGACGGACGTGCTCCCGGAGACCGCGTCCACGAGCACGCGCGAGAACCTGTTGCTCTCCCGGGACCTGCAGCAGTCGGCCGGACGGAACGGCGAGACGATCGTGGTGACGAACAATTACCACGTCCTCCGCGCGGCGCTCCTCGCACGTTCGATCGGGAGCGACGCACAGGTGATCGGCTCCCCGACGGCCGCCTACTACGTGCCGAGCGCGTTCCTCCGCGAGTACGTCGCCATCATGGTCGAGCACCGTCAGCTGAACGCGCTGGCGATCGCGGGCGTCGCGGGCCTGATCGCCCTCGCCGTGGTCTGGTCGCTCCTGCCGATCTGAGCCGCCGTCTCACTCGAACACGGCGACCGCAACGCGCGACGGGCCGTCGTCCGAGTGGATCGGAGGACGGCCCGTCGGTCGTATGGTGTCCGACTCAGTCGGGTGCGGTGTCGTAGACCTCGCGGGCGTCGTCGGTGGCCTCGGAGGCCGGCCCGGAGTCGGGCTGGTGGTCGGCCGAACCGTCGGCGTCGCCACCCTCGCCCTCGGCCAGCGGTGCGTCGAGCTCGGTCGAGGGCTCCGGGGTCTCGACGGCCTCCTCGGTCGCCTGCTCCTCGTCGGGAGCCGCATCCTCCGAGCCGGTGCCGTCGACGGTCTGACTCGACCCGTCCGAGCCCGGTCCGGCGGTCGTCTGGTCGGAGCTCACGAGCTCTGCGGTGTCGATGTCGGCACCCTCCCAGGCTTCCTGGTCCGCTCCGGCCGCACCGGTCGCGAGGTCGTCGCTTGAACGCTGGTTCTGCTGATCCGTCATGATGCACTCCTCTCCGCGGAACGCGTCGCGCTCCGTGTCCTCGGACTCTACGACGTGATCCTCCACGGTCTCCCGGGGTTGACAGCCGCCGACGGGCGCCCGGGCCGGTCGCGATAGCGTGGGGACATGAGCCTCCCCGTCACGGACACGCGCGTCACCTATCCCTCCGGAGCCCTCGTTTCGACGGGCACGGTGCTGCACGTCGAACCCGTCGGCGACCACCTCGCCGTCGTGCTCGACGAGACGGCCTGCCACCCGGTCGACGCCGCGTGGCCCGACCAGCCCGCCGACACGGCGACCATCACCTTCGGTGCGGGCACGAGTGCCGTGGAGGTCGCCGTGACCGACTGCGTCGTCGCCGCGACCGACGGCACTCAGTTGTACCTCGGCGCCGACATCCCCGTGAAGAAGGGCACCGAGGGGTGGGCCTTCCTCGTCGCCCACCTGGTCTCCGCCGAGGCGACCCCGAGCGCCGTCGAGGGCGAGACGGCCCGCGTCGAGGTGGACGCGTCCACCCGACACGCGCTCTCCGCCGGACACACCGGTTGCCACCTCGCATCACTCGCCCTGAACGCCGCGCTCGCCGACGCCTGGCGCAAGGAGGTCGTCCCCGACGCCCTCGGGGCTCCGGATTTCGACGCGCTCGCCTGCGAGTCGTCGCGGATCGCTCCGAACGCGTCGACCGACCGTTACCGCATCGGCAAGTCGCTCCGACGGAAGGGGTTCGACCCGGCCGCCCTCGACGACCTCGACGCGCTCGGGTCACGCATCCGGAACACCCTCGACGGTTGGTTGGACAGCGGCGCCGCCGTCCGGATCGATCGCGAGGGTGAGCTGCTCACCGATCGGCGCAGCTGGCACTGCGAGCTGCCGGGCGGCCCCGCGGTCATCGCCTGCGGCGGCACCCACGCGGCGTCGTTGGGCGAGTTCTCGAACATCGCCGTCTGGCTGGAACGTGAAGACGTCGACGGCGCCGTGGTGCTGTCGATGGTCAGCACGGTCGTCCCGGCCGGCTGACCGGCGGCTCGGCGGTTGACCGGCGACTAGGCGGCGATGCCGGTGGAGGCCGCGCTGCCGACGCCGGCGAGCAGGCCACCCATGACGAACACCCAGAGCAGCACGAGCGCCGCCCAGCCGAGCAGGAACAGCCCGTTGAGCACGACGCCCGTGATGGCCATCGCGCGACCGGCGGGCTCGCGGCGGAGCCCCATGAGGCCGAGGACGAATCCGACGACCGGGAGCACGAAGGTGAACCCGAAGAACAGCGACACCAGGCCGATGACCATGCTGGAGATGCTGAGCCCCTTCGGCGGCGACGCCGGGTACGGGTACGGCGCGGGGTACACGGGCGCATACGGCTGCGCGTACGGCTGCATGCCGTACTGCGGCGGGTAGGGCTGCTGCTGCGGGTAGGGCGCCTGCTGGGCGTACGGCTGCACCCCGTACTGCTGCGGCTGGAGCTGCTGTTGCGGGTACGGCTGCGGCGGAACCGAATGCTGCGAGTACGCCTGCTGCGGCGCAGAGGGCTGCGGCTTGGATCCGTCCGGTGTGCTCATGCCCGTCAGCCTACCGACCGGCCCGCGCTCGATGCCCGACCCCTCGCCCCGACGGCAGCCTCCAGCTCTCTGGGAGCTCACGCTCAAGGGCGGTGAGGGGCCCGGAAAGCGACTACCGTATTCGTGCGGTCCTCGCAGTGAACCCGGAACACGGACCGCGCCACACCCAGAAGGAGCACCGTGCAGAACGACGCGATCGCCGAGGAACAGGACCATCTCGATCGGCTGCACGACGTGATCCGGTCGCAGTCGGACCTCGAGGAACGACGCTCCGAACTCGCCCTCCGCGCCTTCGACGGCGACGACGACTCGAGCTTCTCGGAACGCGACGCCCTGGTCGCCCACCACCGCCAGCGGATGGTCGAGCTGCGTTCGTCCAGCTACGGACTCCTCTTCGGCCTCCTCGAACGCGAGACCGACGAACGGCACCACATCGGGCGCATCGGCCTGCGCGACCCGGAGAGCGGCGACCAGCTCCTGTTGGACTGGCGCGCACCGGCCTCGCGCCCGTTCTACACTGCGACGCCACTCCGACCCGAAGGCCTCCGCCTACGCCGCCGCATCGGCACGGCCGGTCGCCGCGTCACGGAAGTGCACGACGAGGTCCTCGACACGACCATGCTCAGCGACGACGAGCCGAGCGGCATCGGCGAGTCCGGTGCGCTGCTGGCGGCCCTCGGTCGCGCCCGGACCAAGCACATGGCGGACATCGTCGACACCATCCAAGCCGAGCAGGATGCGATCATCCGCGCGCCGCTCCCCGGCACGCTCCTCGTCCAGGGCGGTCCGGGCACCGGGAAGACCGCCGTCGCGCTGCACCGCGCCGCCTACCTCCTCTACGAGCACCGCGAGCGACTCATGCGCAGTGTCGTGCTCATCGTCGGCCCGAACTCGACCTTCCTCGACTACATCAGCCGCGTGCTGCCGTCGCTCGGCGAGACCGCCGTCGTCCTCGTCACACCGGCGACCCTCGTGCCCGGACTCGACGCACACGCAGAGGACTCGCTCGAGGCCGCTGAACTCAAGGGTCGGCTGCGCATGGCCGACGTCGTCGCCCGGGCCGTCCGCGAGCGTCAGGTGCCGCTCGACCAGCCGGTCACGATCCGCATCGCCGGCGACGGCCCGCTCCGCGTCACGCCGGGCGTCCTCCGCCGGATCAAGGCCGGGATCGAGCGCTCGGGCACCCCGCACAACGAGGCCAAGCTGCGGTTCGACCGCGCCGTGCTGACGCACCTCATCGGGCTCGAGGCGAAGCGCGACGGCTTCGAACCCCGCACGGGCGAGGACGCCGACGAGCGTCGACAGGAGCTGAGCGAGGAGCCCGAGGTCGAGGAGCTGCTCGACACCATGTGGCCGATCCTCGAACCGGCCGAGATCATCGACCGTCTCTTCACCGACCCCGAGCTGCTGGCTCGTGTCGCGCCCGACCACACCGAGGAGGAGCGTCGCCTGCTGCTCCGCGAACCCGTCGCCGGAACGGACGGCGCAGGTGAGACCGACTGGGCCGCCCGGCTCACGCCCGGCGACATCGCCCTCGTCGACGAGGCCGCCGAGCTCATCGGCGAGGACCAGCGCCCCGAGCTGGAACGGCAGCGCCGCGCCGCCTACGAGCGCCGTCACGACGTCGAGTACGCGCGCAGTGTGCTCGAGATGATCGGTGACATTAGCATCGACGACGAGGCCCAGGACGACGACTACCTCCGTTCCGCCCAGGATCTCGCCGACCGCCAGACCGTGGAGGACGATCGCAGCCCCGCTGAACGCGCCGCGAGCGACCGCACCTGGGTCTACGGGCACGTCATCATCGACGAGGCGCAGGAGCTCACCCCCATGCTGCTTCGGGCCGTCCTGCGGCGCGGCCCCAACCGCTCGATGACGCTCGTCGGCGACATCAACCAGCAGAGCACCTCCGCCACCCGCTCCAGCTGGCAGGAGCTGCTCGGCCCCCAGCTCCCGCGCTGGACGGAGGAGCTGCTCACCGTCAACTACCGGACGCCCGAGCAGATCATGGCGCTCGCCGATCCCGTCCGGCTCGAACTCGACCCGGACTCCCCGGCGCCCGTGTCGATCCGTCGCGGCGAGGAGGAGCCCGTGCAGCTCACGGTCGAACCCGCCGCGCTGGCCCCGACGGCGGTCCGCGCCGCCGTCGACGCGATCACCGCACACGCCGGTATCGCGGGCGTCATCGCACCCCGCTCGCTCCTGGCGGAGATCGACGCCCTCCTCGCCGACGCCGGAGCCGATCGCGCGCGGGTGTGGACCGGCACCGCGCGTGAGAGCAAGGGCCTCGAGTTCGACAGCGTCGTCCTTGTGCAGCCCGACGCGCTGGGCGGGACAGGCCACGCGGCCCTGTCGCTCCGGTACGTCGCGCTCACCCGCGCCACCCAACGGCTCACGGTCGTCGACTCGTCGAGCTGACCGTCGGCATCCGGCGACGCACCGTCGTCCGGACCCCTCCAGAGCACCGGGCGACGGGAAGGACCGTAGGCTTGGGCTCTGCCAACAGAATGTGAGGCTGGGATGAAGGTCATCAGCTACAACCTCCGCAAGAACAAGGCCAGCGGCGAGCTCGTCGCACTCACCGAAGAGTTCGGCCCCGACGTCCTCGCGTTGCAGGAGGCCGACACTCTGCAGCTGCCCGCCGAACTCGGCGGCCTGCACCTCGCCGACAGCACCCACCGCAACCGGCTCGGCCTCGCGATCTACTACCGCCGCGACCGGTTCACCGCCGAGTCGACGCAGACGTTCGCGCTGAAGAAGTCGCTGCACGACATGGTGCTCGCGCCGGCGCACGAGCGCCTCATCGGCACCCGCCTCACCGACGTCGAGGCCGGGCGCGAACTCATCGTCGCCTCGTTCCACGCGGCCCCGCTCACGGCGCTCAACTCACTGCGTCGGCACCAGATCAAGGCCGCGCACGAGCAGCTGCACGCGATGGGCGACGTCCCGACGCTCATGGTCGGCGACTACAACTACCCGCTCTTCCAGAAGGGCCTCGGCACCAAGATGCAGGAGAGCGGCTACGACCTGAGCCTTAGCGACCGCAGCACCTACACCCGCTACAAGATGTTCCGGGGGCACTTCGACTTCGCGACGTCCGTGGGTCTCAAGATCGATCGCGTGCAGACGCTCCGCCGAGGCATCTCGGACCACCTGCCGATCCTCGTGGACGCGAGCTACGGTGCGGCCGTGCCGGTCGACGACGACGCACCGGAGTCCGCCGCCCGCTGACCCGGTCGCCTGCCCCTGTGCGCGCCCCGTCCGTCTCCTCACACCGACTTCTCTTCTTTCCCTAACTCAGGACGACATCGGCGTGTCCCGGGGTCGTCGCCGTATATCGCTCCGACACGCCGAGGCATTCCTGAGTAAGGGACCGAGCCGTGGGCCCGACGCGGACCCGCGGGCTGGGTCAGATGAGGCCGCGGAGGAACTCCTGGACGCTCGTCCCGGCTTCACGGGCGCGGCGGACCAGGCGTTCGTGCTCGTCGGACGTGAGGTCGACGGTGAGCTGGTGCCACGTCGGTTCGACGTCGAGTGAGAACAGTGCGCCGTCGTCCTCCGCATCGAACACCGGGGCGGTGCGTTCCTCCTGGACCTCGAGCTCGGCGAACAGCTCCGGCTCGGTCGTCTGTGCCGCGGCGTCAGCGACGGCGTCGGTCTCGGGGATCGCCGGGGCCTCGGGGGTGTCCGCAGCTCCGGCGCCGGTCCAACCGGGTCCCTCCGGCACCGGCGTCTTGCGCTGGAACGCCTCGGCAGCCGTCCGCGCGCGGATGTCGGCGGCCTCGTTGAGTCGGTGACCGACGTGCCCCTTCACCCACTCGAACCGGTAGCGCCGCCCGGCGATGGCGGCGTCGATCTCCTGCATGAGCTCGAGGTTCATGACGGGCTTGCCGTCGCCCTTCTTCCAGCCCTTCTTCTTCCAGCCCGGCATCCACTTCGTGATCGAGTCGATGACGTACTTGCTGTCGCAGAGGATGTGGAGGTCCTCGTCGAGGTGCTCGGTGGCGCGGAACAGTTCGAGGACGGCGCGCAGCTCGCCCATGTTGTTCGTGCCGTGCGGCCATCCCCCGGCTGCCCAGCAATCGTCGTCGACATACCAGGCCCAGCCGGCGGGTCCGGGGTTGCCGAGGGCGGAGCCGTCTGCGGCAGCGGTGATCGTCATGAGCGCCTTTCGATGAGTGCCCTCCATCGTATCGACGCACCACCGAAGCCCTGACGCCGGTCCCGCGGTGCCGGTGTCGGGCCGGCCGACGTCAGGCGGGCGTGAAGACGCTGAGGGTGACGGCGACCGTGACCGTCGTGTATCCGGGCAGGTCGGCGATCGCCTGCTCGAAGACGTCGTCGTCGAGGTGGTGGGAGCTCGGCCCCATGCGGACCTCGTCGCGCACCTCTTCCGGCATCAACTGGACGGCGTAGTCGAGCGTGTCGCGGGAGCGGAGCTCGAACCCGTCGAGCTGTGCGTCGAGTCGGGCGTCCTTGCGCTCGGCGATCCCGATCATGCCGAGCCGGTCGCGCAGCTCGGCCAGGTGACCGGGTTGCGGCGTCACGACGGTGAGCAGGCCGTCCGGGCGGAGCACCCGACGCATCTCGGGACCGTTGCGTGGGCCGAAGATGCTCAGCAGGTGGTCGACCGAGGCGGTCCGGAGCGGGAAGGGTGCCCAGGCGTCGGCCGTGGCGGCTGCCGCTCGTCCGTGCGCACGCGCTGCGCGACGTGCTGCGAGCGGCGACAGGTCGAACCCGAACCCACGCCAGGCCGGCCGAGCGTCGAGGATCCGGCCGAGGTAGTAGCCGGTCCCGCCGGCGATGTCCACGACGAGTGGGGCGCTGTCGTCGTCGACCGAGCCGTCCGGGAGGAAGCGCGCGAGCGGCAGGGTCGTGGCGACGTGGTCCGCGATCGGCTCGTAGTGCTCGGCCTCGAGGAACGCAGCGCGGGCAGCGACCATCTCCTGCGTGTCGCCGGTCTTCGGCGTCCGACCGCCGACGACGAGCGAGGCGTACCCCTGCCGGGCGATGTCGAAGCTGTGACCGGCGGGGCAGCGGAGTACGCGGTCGCCGAGCTCGAGGGTCGCGGTGCAGATCGTGCACGCGAGATCGGGGGCGACGAGGCTCAGCCGATCGTGCTGCGGGACATCGGCGAGGATCGGCATGCCTTCGAAACGCTCCGCTTCCAGCTGCTGTGTCCGTCGCCGCCGCGATGCTTCCGGTTGTCGCACTTCACCCACACGGTGAGTCTAGGCGCGCGCCGCATGGTGCGTGCGCCGGAACGTTCGAGCGACGATCGGTCGCGGCGGGGCTTCGGCACCGCGGTGACTCGATCAGCTCGCTGACTCAGTCCTCGAGCGCGCTCCGCAGACGCTCGACGTCCTCGTGGGCTGCATCGCTCGCACGCTGCGCCCGGTCAGCCTCTCGTTGGCGTCGGGCCCACTCGCGCTCGGCGTCGGCGATGTCCGCGTCGAGCTCCTCGAGCCGCCGTGCGAGGTCCTCGCGGTCACGCAGGAGTCCCGATCGCCGGACCGCCGACTCGTCCAGGGAGGCGGTCGCCTCCTCACTCGCGCTGGACGCCGCCTCCTCGTCGCGCTCGGCCGCCTCCAGCCGGGCCCGAAGTCGTCGGCGTCGGTCGTCGTCATCGTCGGAATGGTCGCCGTCTCCGTCGACCTGCGTCGCCGCGGACCCGTCGCTGGTGGAGCGCCCACCGGGGGAACCTGGCCCGCCGACGACCCCACCCCACCCCGCTCCGCTCGAGGTCGGGGCGTCGGTCAGCCGCCCGGACGACACCTGCGCGGCTAGCTCGGCGTCGGCACTCGCCGCCTGCAGACTCTGGCGGACGGTCTCGATCACCGCTCCGGAGAGGGACGCCCCCTCTGCTGCGGCGGCCTCGACGGTGGCGGTGACGAGCGTCGCGATCAGCGAGCGACGTTCGGCACCCAGCGTGCGGAGCGCGGCGGCGTCCCCCGAGCGCTGAGCGTCGCCGAGCGCGGAGCCGAGCTGTTCCAGTTCGCCGATCAGATCAGGGCGATGCGCCGTCAACACGTTGAGCGCCCAGGCGGCGACCGACGGTTTGCGGAGCGCGAGGATCGCCGTCGCCAGGTCGTCGTCCCCGTCGTCGCGCGCTGCGACGGCCAGGCGTTTGCGCTCGGTCACGAATCCGCTGAGCGGGACGCGGAACAGCTCGATGGCGGCGGACGCGAGGCCCGTCGGGGCCGGCGTTCCGGTGTCGCGGTCGTCGGGCACGGTGCCGCTCCCTCGCATCATTTCACGTCAGGCTAGCGCCCTCTTGCGCCAGAACGGAGTCCGACTGTCGCCTTTTCGGGGGTCGATACCGACAATGTGGACATGGATGCCAGACCTTACCCCGACACGGTGGAGCCGCCTGAAACAGCGGCCTGCACCGATTTGAAGTCCCTCCTCAGGACCGTGGACTTCCCGATCTCACGCCGTGAACTGCAGTCGATCGCCGTCCGTTCCGGACTCGACCGTGGGACGCTCGCCGCGCTCAACACGCTCACCGAAGAGCACTACGCCGGCTCGTTCGGCATCCTCCGCGAACTCCGGCACCACGGCGAGCTCCGTCGCTCCGCCTGACCACCCCGCCCGGCACCTGGTGGACTCCCCAGCGCGGTGCGCTGACGTGAGCGCGGGTCACAGACGCGGGCGCGGGTCTCCGGAGGGGCGCGCTCACGCGTGCGGGACGCGGTGACGTCAGCGCACCGCGCTGGCGATTCCGGCAGACATCGTGCAACGCAGAAACCCCCGGCGAACCGAGGGTTTCGAGCTGAGATCCAGTGCGGAGACGGCGGGATTTGAACCCGCGGTCCCCTTACGGGGACTCCACCTTAGCAGGGTGGTGCACTAGGCCGAACTATGCGACGTCTCCATGTGCGCTCGCAAGCGGACGCACGACGACCAGCATAACCGGTGATGGGCGTGGTGACGAATCCCCGGGTCCGAACCCGGGTCCGAGACGCCCTTCGACACTTCGACAAGCTCAGTGCGGCGCAGCTCAGGGACCGAACCAGGTTGGGACCGGGCCGCTGACGGACCGGGACGCCTACTGGTTGTCGAGGGTACGACCGCGGGAGCAGGTGCGCTGGTCGGCGGTCTGGCCCGTCACGGACGACGGAAGGACCACTGCACCACCGGCGGAGGGGTCGGTCGCATCGGCAGGCGGGGCCGTCGCCGCAGGATCGCCACCGGCATCCGCACCCTCGGCGGGCTCGACCGCGGTCGGGTCGGTCGGGTTCGCCACCGCACCCGCGCCGGTCGCGCCCGAGAGCTGGATGGGCTGGTCGTTGCCGAGCGCCTCGAACAGCGCGGCCGCTGCATCGTCGATCGGCTCGACGCCACCCTCGACGGCCGCGTTCGGATACTGCACGAACGCGATGTTCGCGAGGTCGACCTCACGGAGCGTCATGGCGATCGCGATCATCGTGTCGAGGCTCGTCAGGCTGTCGGACAGCTGCATGTTCTTCGCCGCCGCTTTGGCCAGGGAGTAGAGGATTCCAGGGTTGGTCAGCGTCTCGGCGCTCTTCACCTGCTGCATCATCGCCGACAGGAACACCTGCTGGTTGCTGATGCGACTGAGGTCGCTGCCGTCGCCGACACCGTGCCTGGTGCGGAGGAATTGCAGTGCCTCGTACCCCTCGAGCGTGTGCTCGCCCGCCGAGAGGAAGGTGTTCGTGTACTCGTCCTCGATCGGGTCGGCGACACACACCGTCACCCCGCCGAGCGCGGTCGACATGGCCATCACGCCACTGAACTGGACCTCGGCTGCGAACGGGATCTCGAGGCCGGTGAGCTGCGACACCGTCAGCGCCGTGCAGGCGAGTCCGCCGTAGCTGAGCGAGGTGTTGATCTTCTGCCGGCTCATCGAGTCGAACGAGCCGCCGGACGGGTCGGGGCAGGACGGGATCGGGACGAACATGTCGCGAGGGAAGCTGACGACCGTCGCGTTGCTGTGGTCTTCGGAGATGTGCACGAGCATCGTGACGTCGTTGAGGTTGCCCGTCTCCTCCTCGGCATCACCGAAGACGGGATCCTGACCGGCGCGCGAGTCGCTGCCGACGATCAGGAGGTTGACGCCACCGGGATACGCTCCGATCGCGGGCAGATCGGTGACCGCCTCACCCTGCGAGTCGACGAGCGCGACGCCGGGCTTCACGGTCGCGGCGACGTCCCAGAGGGCGATGCCGGCGACGATGCCACCGCTGACCAGCGCGACCGCGAGCGTCGAGGCGACGATCTTCAGGCCGGTCGTGATCGGGTTCGACCGCTTGAGTCGTCCGTGGCGGGCGATGGTCGCGAGCTTCTTCGGGCGGGGCCCACGAGCTGCCGCTCGGCGTGCCGCGGCGTCGCCGGCGGGCTCGTCGATGTCGGTCGAATGCGGGGGCATTCGTCGATTCAACCACGGGTTCATGTGAAGCGCACAGCCCGGAGCCGTGGGCTCCGAGGTGCGGGAGTCTCTGAGGACGGTGAAGGAACTGCGGAGGGCGTGGGATTCGAACCCACGAGACATTTCTGCCCACCAGTTTTCAAGACTGGCTCCATCGGCCGCTCGGACAGCCCTCCTGATGGTCGATCGCCCGCGATGACGCAGCTGACGACCAGGATCGAGTGTATCGGATGGGGCCAGCGACGAAGCGGCCCCATCCGATCACGCGGTGACTACTGGTCTTCCTCCGGACGACCCGCCGTGCAGGTGTTCTGCGCGGCGTTCTGGCCCGTGATCGTGTCGGGCAAGGCGACAGGGCCGGCGGCGGACGGGTCCGCGGGCGCTGCCGGGTCCGCCGTGGCAGCTGGATCGGCAGCCGCGTCGGTGGTCGCCGGGTCTGGCGTGACCGGCGCGTTCGGGTCGGTCACGACGTACTTGCCGGTGGCGGACAGGGCGACGGCCTGGTCGCTCTGCAGCGCCGTCCACAGGACGTCGGCATCGGAGGTCGCCTCGACCCCGCCCTCGACCGTGGCCGTCGGCGTCTGGACGAACGCGACGCGGTCGAGCGGGATGTCCTTGAGCGCTGCGGCGATCGACACCATCGTGTCGATGTTGTTCAGGCTGCTCGACAGGGTCACGTTCTTCAGCGCGGCGCGGGCGATCGAGTAGAGCTTGATCGGGTCGGAGAGCGTGTCGCTGCTCTTCAGCGTGCGGACGAGCGAGGAGAGGAAGACCTGCTGGTTCGAGATCCGCGAGAGGTCGCTGCCGTCGCCGACGCCGTGACGTGAGCGGAGGAAGGCGAGGGCGGACGCGCCCGAGAGGTCGTGGGTGCCGACGTCGAGGTTGATGCCGCTCCAGGCGTCGTTGAGGGGCTCGGTGACACACACCGGCACGCCGCCGACCGCGTTCGACATCGAGATGACGCCGTCGAAGCCGATCTGCGCGGCGAACGGGATGGAGAGGCCGGTGATGCCCTCGACCGTGGAGACCGCGCAGGCGAGCCCGCCGTCGGCCCCGCCGTACATGAGGGCGGTGTTCATCTTGTCGCGACCGTTGCCGCCGTCGGCGCAGTCGCCGATCTGCACGTACATGTCGCGCGGGAAGCTCACCACGGTCGCGCTCGAGTGGTCTGCCGAGATGTGCATGAGGATCGTGACGTCGTTGAGGTTCTCGTCTCGCTCGCCGTATGCCTGGTTGCCGTCGCCCGAGTCGCTGCCGACGAGGAGCAGGTTGACGCCGCCCTCGATCGCGCCGATGTTGGGCGGCGGCGCACCCGGCGTCTCGTTGTCGAGGTGGGCGACGGGCTTGACGCTGTTGGCGAGGTCGAGCGCGGCCACACCGGCGACCGCGATGCCACTCACGCCGACGACGGCGGCCGTCGCGGCGACGATCTTCGCGACGGTGACGAATGGGTTCGACTTGCGGAGTCTGCCGTGACGGACGGCGGCGCGCGGTTTGGACGCGTCGGCGTTGCGGGTCATGGATCTCGCTCTCGTCTCAGGAACAGGGGTGGCCGGAACCCAGGAGACCGGGCTGCGGCGAGTCGTCCGGCGACACCTGGAGCAGGCGCGCACCGACGCCCCGCGCCCACCGGAAACGGCGTATCGGCACGGAGCTTTGGACGATGCTAACCCGAAATGCTCCTCAGGAGCTGAGAGAGACCGTCGTCGGTGACCGTGCCGGTGACCTCCGACGCGACCGCGAGGACCTCCTCGGGCGCCTGGCCCATGGCGACACCGCGCCCTCCGGCTGCGGCCCAGCCAAGCATGTCGACGTCGTTGCGGCCGTCGCCGACGGCGACCATCTGCGAGCGCTCGAGCCCCAGCCACTCCCGGACACGCTCCAGCGCGGTCGCCTTGTTGACGCCCTTCGGCGCGATGTCGAGCCATGCCGTCCAGCCGATCGCGTAGCTCACCTGGCTGAGCCCGATCTTGTCGACGATGCGGAGGAACTCCTCCTCGTCGTGGCTCGGGGATACGACGACGACGCGTGTCACGGGGCTCGTGACGAGCTCCTCGAACGGCACCTCGATCGCGTTCTCGAGGTTCCAGTCCTCCATGCCGACCGTGTACTTGCGGAAGCCGTCGGGGTATTCGACCATGTAGCTGCCCTCGGAGAGGTGCGGCTGGATGAGCCCGAGGACCTCGGTCGGGTCGAAGGTCTCCATGAAGAAGCGCTCATAGGAATCGGGCTTCGACTCGTCGCGCTTCATGATGAGCGCACCGTTCGCGCAGACGACGTACTGCGGCGTCAGCTCGAGCTCCTCGAGCACCGGGCGCGTGCTCTCCCAGCTGCGACCGGTGGCCAAGGTGACGATGTGGCCGAGCGAGACCACGCGGCGCACCTCGTCGGCGACCGACAGGCTGAGCGAACCGTCCTCGTGCAGCACGGTGCCGTCGATGTCGAGGGCGACGAGCAGCGGGGTCGCGGTGGTGGTCGTCTCGTCCGTCATCGGATCGGCCTCGCGACCTCGATGCCGCCCAGGTACGGACGCAGCACCTCGGGGATGACGACGCTGCCGTCCTCCTGCTGGTGCGTCTCGAGGATCGCGACGATCCAGCGGGTGGTCGCGAGCGTTCCGTTGAGCGTCGCGACCGGCGTGGTCTTGCCCGACTCCCCGCGGTACCGGGTGTCGAGGCGACGCGCCTGGTAGGTGGTGCAGTTCGAGGTGCTGGTGAGCTCGCGGTACGCGTCCTGCGTCGGCACCCAGGCCTCGACGTCGAACTTGCGTGCCGCGCTCGACCCGAGGTCGCCGGCGGCCGTGTCGATGACCCGGTAGCTGAGGCCGAGCGACTGCAGCATCGCCTCCTGGTACGACAGCAGGCGCTCGTGCTCGGCGGCGGCGTCCTCCGGCTTGGTGTAGACGAACATCTCGAGCTTGTTGAACTGGTGCACCCGGATGATGCCGCGGGTGTCGCGCCCGTAGGACCCGGCCTCCTTGCGGTAGCAGGTCGACCAGCCGGCGTAGCGGAGCGCGCCCTCCTCGAGGTCGAGGATCTCGTCGGAGTGGTACCCGGCGAGCGCCACCTCGCTCGTGCCGGTGAGGAAGAGGTCTTCACCGGCGATCTGGTAGACCTCGTCGGCGTGCTCGCCGAGGAAGCCGGTGCCCTTCATGATCTCGGGGCGCACGAGCGTCGGCGTGATGAGCGGGACGAAGCCGGCCTCGATCGCGCGGTCGAGCGCGAGGTTCATGAGGGCGATCTCGAGGCGGGCGCCGATGCCGCGGAGGAAGTAGAAGCGCGAGCCGCTGACCTTGGTGCCGCGCTGCATGTCGATGGCGCCGAGGAGTTCCCCGAGCTCGAGGTGGTCACGCGGGGTGAAGTCGAACGAGGGGCGTTCGCCGACCTCGCGGAGCGTGATGAAGTCGGCCTCGCCGCCGGCGGGCACGCCGTCGAGCACCGGGTTCTGGATGCGACCGGCGACGTCGGCGAAGTAGGCCTCGGCCTCGGTTGCGACCTGCTGAGCCTCCTTGACGCGGGCGGCGAGCTGCTGCGCCTGGGCGACGAGTGCGGCCTTCTCCTCCTTGGGTGCCTTGGCGACCTGCTTGCCGAACGCGTTCTGCTCGGCACGGAGTTCCTCGAACCCGGTGATCGCAGCGCGACGTGCGGTGTCGGCGTCGATCGCCTGGTCGACGAGGTCGACGGAGGACCCTCGCTTCTGCTGCGACGCTCGGAGGACTTCTGGCTGTTCGCGGAGGAGTACGGGATCGATCACCCGGCAAGTCTAGCGATCGAGGTCGGTGACGAGGCCCCGGGACAGTACCGTTGGGCCATGCCGACTCCCCCGCACGCCGCGCTCGTGTACAACCCGGTGAAGGTCGACGCCACCCGGCTGCGGAGCGCGTTGGAGGCTCGGTCCCAGGAGGCCGGATGGGCGGCTCCGCACCTGTATGAGACGAGTGTCGACGACCCCGGTGTCGGTCAGGCGCGGCGCGCGGTCCTCGACGGCGCTCAGGTGGTGCTCGTGGCCGGCGGCGACGGGACCGTGCGGGCCGTCGCCGAGGGGCTGCGCGGGAGCGGTGTGCCGCTGACCCTCATCCCGTCGGGGACCGGCAACCTGCTCGCGAGGAACCTGAAGCTGCCGCTCGGCGACCAGGTGTCCGCGATCGGGACGGCGTTCACGGGCGACACGCGCGCGATCGACATCGGCGTCGCCATGATCACCCGCGCCGACGGGTCGGAGGAGGAGCACGCGTTCGTCGTGATGGCCGGCATGGGCATCGACGCGATGATGATCGCCACGGCGAACCCCGACCTCAAGAAGTCGCTCGGCTGGCTCGCCTACGTCGAGTCCGGTCTCCGCTCGATCGCCACGGCCGCGCCGTTCCGCATCCACTACCAGTTGCGCGGGCACCGTCAGCATGCGGCGACCGTGAGCTCGGTGCTCGTCGGGAACTGCGGCACGCTGCAGGGCGGGGTGCAGCTCATGCCGGACGCCGAACTCGACGACGGGTTCCTCGACGTCGCGGTGCTGCAACCGAAGGGTGCCTTCGGCTGGCTGCTCGTGTGGCGGAAGGTGACGTGGGAGAACCGGGTCCTGCGGCGGACTGCCGTGGGGCGACGGATGATCCGTTTCACCGAGGGCCGGGGTGGGAACACCGTGACGAACCTGCGTGCTGAGGCCCTGACCGTGCGGGTCGACGAGGCCCAGGACCTCGAGCTCGACGGCGACGCGTTCGGCATGGCGACCATGGTCGCGTTCGACGCGCACCGCGGCGGGCTGCTCGTCAAGCTCCCGTAGCCACCATGCGTCCCCCGTCCTGGCTCGGTGGGGTGCCAGCGCGGTGCGCTGGCGTGAGCGCGGGTCATCGACGTGAGCGCGGGTCTCCGGAGGGGCGCGCTCACGTCGATGACCCGCAGTGACGCCGATGCGTGCATGGTGACGTCAGCGCACCGCGCTGACGGACGAACAGCGACCCGAAACACCCGGATGTCTGGCGGACCAGACAGCCACAGCCCGGTCGCTCTCGCCGCGCGGGCCCCGGGAGGAGTGGACTGATCACATGACCGACATGCCGACCACCACCCGGACCATCCGTGCCGCTCGCGGCACCACCCTCACCGCCAAGAGCTGGCAGACCGAGGGCCCGCTCCGGATGCTCATGAACAACCTCGACCCCGAGGTCGCCGAGCACCCCGAGGACCTCGTCGTCTACGGCGGCACCGGGAAGGCCGCGCGCAACTGGGAGGCGTACGACGCGATCGTCCGCACGCTCGAAGGACTGGAGGCCGACGAGACCCTGCTCGTGCAGTCCGGCAAGCCCGTCGGCGTCTTCCGCACGCACGAGTGGGCACCGCGCGTGCTCATCGCGAACTCCAACCTCGTCGGCGACTGGGCGACGTGGCCCGAGTTCCGCAAGCTCGAGGCCGAGGGTCTCACCATGTACGGGCAGATGACCGCCGGCTCGTGGATCTACATCGGCACGCAGGGCATCCTCCAGGGCACCTACGAGACCTTCGCCGCCATCGCCGACAAGCGGTTCGGTGGAACCCTCGCCGGGACGCTGACCCTCACCGGCGGAGCCGGCGGCATGGGCGGGGCACAGCCGCTCGCCGTGACGCTCAACGAAGGCGTCGTGCTCATCGTCGACGTCGACCCGAGCCGCCTGGAGCGACGCGTCGAGCACCGCTACCTCGACGAGATGACGGACGACCTCGACGACGCCGTCGAACGCGTGCTCGCCGCCAAGGCCGAACGACGCCCGCTGTCGGTCGGCCTCGTCGGCAACGCCGCGACCGTCTTCCCCGAACTGCTGCGGCGCGGGGTCGCCATCGACATCGTCACCGACCAGACGAGCGCTCACGACCCGCTCGCCTACCTGCCCGAGGACACGGCGCTCGCCGACTGGCAGACCGAGGCGGCGGCCGACCCGGTCGACTTCACGCGCCGCTCGCGACTCGCCATGGCGAAGCAGGTGCAGGCGATGGTCGACTTCCAGGACGCCGGCGCCGAGGTCTTCGACTACGGCAACTCCATCCGCGCCGAAGCGAAACTCGGCGGTTGCGAGCGCGCCTTCGACTTCCCCGGCTTCGTGCCCGCCTACATCCGGCCGCTCTTCGCCGAGGGCAAGGGCCCGTTCCGCTGGGCGGCCCTCTCCGGCGATCCGGCGGACATCGCCGCGACCGACCGCGCCATCCTCGAACTCTTCCCCGAGGATGAGAAGCTGCGCCGTTGGATCACCTCGGCCGGCGAGAAGATCGCCTTCGAGGGACTGCCAGCCCGCATCTGCTGGCTCGGCTACCAGGAGCGCCACCTTGCCGGCCTGAAGTTCAACGAGATGGTCGCCTCGGGCGAGCTGAGCGCGCCCGTGGTCATCGGCCGCGACCACCTCGACTCCGGTTCCGTCGCCTCGCCGTACCGCGAGACGGAGGCCATGGCCGACGGCTCCGACGCGATCGCCGACTGGCCGCTGCTCAACGCCCTGCTCAACACGGCGTCCGGCGCGACCTGGGTGTCGATCCACCACGGCGGCGGGGTCGGCATCGGCCGGTCCATCCACGCCGGTCAGGTGATCGTCGCCGACGGGACGCCGCTCGCCGCCGAGAAGATCGCGCGCGTACTCGTCAACGACCCGGGTACCGGCGTCATGCGTCACGTCGACGCCGGCTACGAGCGGGCGGCCGAGGTCGCCCGCGAACGCGGCCTGCGGGTGCCGATGTGGGAGGGCGAGTGACCGACGGCCTGATCGCCCACGGTCGGCTCGCCGGGCTCGACGAGATCACCGGCGTCGGGGTCGATCCGGCACGCGGCGGGTACTCCCGGCACGTCTGGACGCCGGCCGAGTCCGAGCTGCGCGAGTGGTTCACCGCTCGCGCCGCCCGACTCGGGCTCGACGTCGAGACGGACCGGAACGGCAACCTCTGGGCGTGGTGGGGCGCGCCTGGGCCCGACGCGGTCGTCACCGGCAGCCACCTCGACTCCGTCCCGGGCGGTGGCGCCTTCGACGGGCCGCTCGGCGTCGTCTCAGCGCTGGACGCCGTCGCGCGTCTGCAGGCGACCGGGTTCCAGCCGTCGCGTCCCGTCGCCGTCGTGGTGTTCGCCGAGGAGGAGGGCTCCCGGTTCGGGGTCGCCTGCCTCGGATCCCGGCTCCTGTCCGGGGCGATCACCGCGGACGCCGCCCGAGCGCTGACGGACGCGGACGGGGTCACCGTGGCGGAGGCCGCAGCCGCAGCCGGGCTCGCTCCCGAGCACCTCGGTCGCGACGACGAGGCGCTCGGCCGCATCGGACTCTTCATCGAGTTGCACGTGGAACAGGGCCGCGGCCTCATCGACCTCGGCTCGCCGACCGCGGTCGCCTCGTCGATCCTCGCCCACGGCCGCTGGCGACTCCGGGTGAGCGGTCAGGGGAACCACGCCGGTGCGACCGGCATGCGCGAGCGCCGTGATCCCGTGGTCGCTGCGGCACGCGCCGTCCTCGCGGTCGAGCAGGCCGCCCTCGCGACGGACGACGCCCGCGCCACCGTCGGCCGCCTGCGCATCGTGCCGGGCGGAACCAACGTCATCGCCTCCGAGGTCGACGCCTGGGTGGACGCCCGGGCCGCCACCGACGCCGGCACGCGCGCCCTCGTCGCGGACATCGAAAGCCGGGTCCAGGAGGCCGTCGCCGATTCCGGGTGCACGGTCGAGCTGATCGAGGAGTCGTGGTCGGGCGTCGTCGAGTTCGACCCAGAGCTCGCCGCGCGGCTCGCCGGCACGCTCGGCGGGGTCCCGCTGCTGCCGACGGGCGCAGGCCACGACGCCGGCGTCCTGAGCGGCGCGGTGCCGACCGCGATGGTCTTCGTCCGGAACCCGACCGGTGTCTCGCACTCACCGGAGGAGTTCGCCGAGACGGCCGACTGCGTCGCCGGCGTCGAAGCGCTCGAGGCCCTGCTCCGGAGCGTCCTGTGACGGTCGCGAGCGTCGACGCCGGCGCGGCGGATTTGCGGATTCCCATCTGGGCCGCGACGGCGATCATCGACGGTCGCCCGACCGGCCGCGTGCGCTTCACGGCCGACGACTCCGGACGGATCACCGCCGTCGAGCGCGGCGTCGAGCCGCAGGCGGGCGACCGACGCCTCGGAACGGTCATCCCCGGCATGGGGAACGCCCACTCCCACGCGTTCCACCGTCTGCTCCGCGGACGCACCCACGCCGACGGCGGCGACTTCTGGCAGTGGCGCGAGGCGATGTACGCGGCGGCCGCCAGCCTCGACCCGGACCACTACGGCCGGGTCGCTCGTGCCGTGTTCGGCGAGATGCTCGTCTGCGGCTGGACGGCGGTCGGCGAGTTCCACTACGTGCACCACCAGGCCGACGGCACCCCGTACCCGACCGCCCACGCGATGGAACTGGCCGTCGCCGAAGCCGCCGCCGACGTCGGCATCCGGCTCACCCTCCTCGACACGGCCTACCTCGCGAGTGGCCTCGGGTCCGCCGGCGGCCCTGCCGCTCCGCTGCTCACCGAACAGCTCGCGTTCGGCGACGGCGACGCGGCCGGCTGGCTCGCCCGCTGGCATCGGCTGCGCGACGCACTGGCCGGCTCCGTCGACGCCACCGGGCTCGTCACGCTCGGTGCCTCGCTGCATTCGGTGCGCGCCGTGCCCGTCGACGCCATGCGCACGATCCTCGCCGGCCTGCCCGACGACGTCCCACTGCACGTCCACCTGTCGGAGCAACCGCAGGAGAACGTCGACACGCTCGCGAAGACGGGCAGGACGCCGACGGGCGTGCTCGCCGCGCTCGGTGCGCTCGCCCCACGCATCAGCCTCGTCCACGCGACGCACCTGACCGACGCGGACATCACGGCGATCGGGCGGTCCGGCGCGACCGTCGTGATGTGCCCGACGACCGAGGCGGACCTCGGCGACGGCATCGGACCGGCCCGCCGCCTCGCGGACGCGGGGGCCAGGATCGCCGTCGGCTCCGACCAGAACGCGGTCGTCGACCCGCTGCTCGAACTGCGTGGCCTCGAAGCCGGGGAACGGCTCGCCTCCGGCAGACGCGGCCGGTTCTCGCCCGCCGAACTCCTCGAGGCGGGCACCGACAACGGATACCGTTCGCTCGGACTCGGGCGGCACACGCTGGATGTCGGCGACCCGCTCGACCTCGTCGAGGTGTCGACGTCGAGCCTCCGCACCACCGGCATGGACCCGGCACAACTCGCCCTCGTCGCGACCGCGTCCGACGTCGAGCGGGTCGTCGTCGGCGGACGGCTCGTGGCGGAGCGAGGTCGGCTGCTTGCGACGTCACGGGAGTCGACGCCGGAACAACTTCTCGCGCTGGCCCTCGCCGAGCTGGCAGCATCGACGGAGACGCCCCGGGCAGCCACTTCGTCCCCGACACCTGATCACCCCTCGCAGGAGATGCAGCCATGACCAGCGAACTCATCACCGGCATCGCCGAGCTCACGACCAACGCCGGCTCCGGGCCGGGCGACGTCGACGGCAACCGGATCACCGATGCGGCGCTCGTCATCGAAGACGGCCGGATCGCGTGGCTCGGCGCAGCGGGCGACGCGCCCGACGCCGACGCGCGGACCGACGTGGGCGGGCGC
>NZ_JACYTW010000055.1:0-24576 GCF_014841395.1 Plantibacter sp. CFBP 13570
TCGGATCGCGCGTGAGGAGGTCGAGCGCGCCGCGACCGGCCTGAGTGGGCAGCTGCCGGAGCGTGCTCGCGGAGCGGGAGCGGCACCGGCCGGGACCCCAGAGGCGCCGGCCACGCCGTCCGACGGGTCGGTTCGTCGGCCGATCACGGGGGTCAGGCGCCGGACCGCCGAGGCCATGGTGAGCAGCGCGTTCACGGCTCCCCACGTGACGGAGTTCCTGACGGTCGACGTGACGCCGACGATGTCGCTGCTGGACGCGCTCGCCCGCTCGCCTCAGACCGGGGACCACCGGGTCAACATCCTGACCGTCCTCGCCAAAGCGGTGTGCATCGCCGTCAGACGCACCCCTGCGGTCAACGCGAGTTGGGACGAGGGTGCCGGGGAGATCGTCGAGTACGGACACGTCGGACTCGGGATCGCCGCAGCGACGCCGCGGGGACTCCTCGTCCCGAACATCGCACGGGCCGAGGAGCTCAGCCTGTTCGAACTCGCGGACGCCGTGGCGGACCTCGTGCGCACGGCCCGCGAGGGACGCACCGCTCCGGCGGAACTGCGCGGGGGGACGATCACGATCTCCAACGTCGGCGTCTTCGGCGTCGATGCGGGGACGCCCATCCTGAACCCCGGTGAGGCGGCGATCATCGCGCTCGGTGCCGTCCGTCGCCAGCCGTGGGAGTTCGAGGGGCAGGTCGCGCTGCGACACGTCGTGACGCTGTCGCTGTCGTTCGACCATCGGCTCATCGACGGAGCGCAGGGGTCCCGTTTCCTCGTCGACCTCGGGACGATGCTCTCCGATCCGGCGATGGTCCTGACGATGGTGTGATCGTCGAGTCCAGGCCCTCGCGCTCGCCGGCCCCGGCGGTCGTTCGGGCCTGGACGCGACGGCCGCGACGTGGCATCGTGCATCGTGTACGCATCGGGAATCAGCAAAGGAGCGGCTCATGGTCACCTACACGGATGTCTTCAGCGGGTTCTCGGTCGACGACATCGACGCGGCGAGGGCGTTCTACCGCGACGTCCTCGGTCTCACGGTCACCGACAACGCCATGGGATTCCTGGACGTGGCGCTGCCCGCCGGCGGGTCGGTGCTCGTCTACGGGAAGCCTGACCACACACCAGCCTCGTTCACCGTGCTGAACCTCGTGGTCGACGACATCGATACGGCGGTCGACGAGCTGCAGGCCCGCGGTGTGGTGACGAAGCTCTACCCCGACGACGTCCTGCCGACGGATGCGAAGGGGATCATGCGCGGGAACGGCCCGGACATCGCGTGGTTCACCGATCCAGCGGGGAACGTCCTGTCCGTGCTCGTCGACTGACCCTGTCCCGCGTCCTCACGCGGCGAGCAGGGCGGCCAGTGCCATCCGCTCGAGCGTCGAGCGCACCGCCTCGCGGTCGGGTGTCCCGGCCTCGTTCCGGCCGAGGGAGGTGCTGTGGGACGTGGAGTTGATCAGTCCGAAGCCCGCGAGCGCGCGGACCCGCAGGTCCGCCGCGGGGATCGTGGGATGGAGCGTCGTGAGGACGTCCACCCACCGCTCGACGTACCGCCGCTGGAGGGTGCGGACCGCGCGGCGGTCGTCCGGTGCCAGGCTGTCGAGGTCGTGGTCCTGGATGCGGATCACGTCGGGGTCGTCGAGGGCGAAGGCCACGTGGAAGGTGACCAACGAACGCAGTGCCCGATCGCTGTCCGGAGCCTGCTCGACCTCGCGGGTCCCCCCGTCCAGCAGATCCTGACTGACGCCGACGAGGAGTGCTGCGAGGACGGCCTGCTTGCTCGGGAAGTGGCGGTAGACGGCGGGTCCGCTCATGCCGACGGCTGTTCCGAGGTCCTCCATCGACACCCCGGCGAAGCCGCGCTCGGCGAACAGTCCGGCCGCTGACCGCAGGAGGGCGGAGCGACGTGCCGCTTTCGCCTCCGAGCGCCCGAGGTGCGGCGGGTTCGGGGACGGCGTGTCACGACCGGTCATCGGATCTCCTCGGGGTGGACTTTTTCAGTTAATGAACTGTAACCTCTCTTTCAGTGAGTGATGAGTAACTGAATGCACTCACGGTCGACGACGACAGGAGCCCGAGTGCCCATCCTCACGAGCGGTGCCGATCCCACCTCAGCCCGATTCCGCGAGCAGGAGGCGGTGCAACGGGAGCTCGTGACAGTGCTCGAACAGACGATGGCGACCGCGGCCCTGGGCGGACCGGAGGCGTCGCGGGCCCGGCACGTCGCCCGGGGGAAGCTGCTGCCGCGCGATCGGGTCGACCGCCTGCTCGACGAGGGGAGCCCCTTCCTGGAGATCGCGCCCTTGGCCGCGCACGGCATGTACGACGACGCGACTCCCGGCGCCGGGGTCATCGCCGGGATCGGCCTCGTCCACGGACGACACGTGCTCGTCGTGTCGAACGATGCGACCGCGAAGGGCGGCTCGTACTTCCCGATGACGGTGAAGAAGCACCTCCGGGCCCAGGAGATCGCTGCCGCGAACCGGCTGCCCTGCCTGTACCTCGTCGACTCCGGGGGAGCGAACCTCCCGACGCAGGACGAGGTCTTCCCCGATCGCGACCACTTCGGCCGGATCTTCTTCAACCAGGCCCGGATGTCGGCGGCCGGCATCCCGCAACTCGCCGCCGTACTCGGGTCCTGCACCGCCGGAGGTGCGTACGTCCCCGCCATGAGCGACGAGAACGTGATCGTGCGTGGCCAGGGCACGATTTTCCTGGGCGGTCCACCCCTCGTGAAGGCCGCGATCGGCGAGGTCGTGACGCCGGAGCAGCTCGGCGGCGGCGACCTCCACGCCCGGGTGTCGGGGGTCACCGACCACCTCGCCGACGACGACGCGCACGCGCTCGACATCCTCCGGGACGCGGTGGCGACGCTGCCGGCGCCCCACCAGCGCGCGTGGGAGGTGCGTCCGAGCGTGCCGCCGGTCGTCCCCGAGGCGGAACTGTACGGGGTCGTCCCGGCGGAGCTGCAGACGGCCTACGACGTCCGTGAGGTGATCGCGCGGCTCGTCGACGGCAGCGACTTCTCGGAGTTCAAGCGCGAGTACGGCGACACCCTCGTGACCGGGTTCGCGAGGCTGCACGGGCACCCCGTCGGCATCATCGCGAACAACGGCGTGCTCTTCAGTGAGTCGGCCCTGAAGGGCGCCCACTTCATCGAGCTCGCCGACCAGCGCGGCATCCCCTTGCTGTTCCTCCAGAACATCTCGGGCTTCATGGTCGGCAGTGACGCCGAGGCCGGAGGCATCGCCAAGCACGGCGCGAAGATGGTCACCGCGGTCGCGACCACCCGGGTGCCGAAGCTGACGGTCGTGATCGGCGGTTCGTTCGGCGCCGGCAACTACTCCATGTGCGGCCGGGCCTACGACCCCCGGTTCCTCTGGATGTGGCCGGGCGCGCGCATCTCCGTCATGGGGGGACAACAGGCGGCGAGTGTCCTCGCGACCGTCAAGCGCGACCAACTCGAGGCTCGCGGTGAGGCGTGGACCGCCCAGGCGGAGGAGGACTTCCGGGCGCCGATCCTCGCCGACTTCGAGGAGCAGGGCAACCCGTACTACTCGACCGCACGGCTCTGGGACGACGGCATCATCGATCCCGCCCAGACCCGCACGGTCCTCGGACTCGCGCTCGAGGTGTGCTCCCGTGCGCCCCTGCCAGAACCCGGCTTCGGCCTCTTCAGGATGTGACGGCATGACGACCCAGACACCGAACCGGCCGGGCCACGCATCCGCGCGTCCCTTCCGCTCCGTCCTCGTCGCGAACCGCGGCGAGATCGCCTGTCGGGTGATCCGCACGCTCACAGCGATGGACATCGAGAGCATCGCGGTCTTCAGCGACGCTGACCGCGACGCCCCACACGTCCGGCTCGCGGACCGCGCCGTCCGCCTGGGACCCGCGCCGGCCTCGGACAGCTATCTCGACGTCGACGCCGTCGTCCGAGCCGCCGTCATGACCGGGGCCGAGGCGGTGCACCCGGGCTACGGCTTCCTGTCCGAACAACCCGCGCTCGCGAGGGCGCTCGCCGCTGCCGGGATCGTCTTCATCGGACCGGACGAGCGCGCCCTGGTCCTCATGGGCGACAAGATCCGGGCGAAGGACCACGTCGCGGCTCGAGGCGTCCCGATCATCGAGGGCGTCGCCGACGCCTCGCTCGACGACGACGCACTCGTCCGTGCCGGCGTCGCCATCGGCTTCCCGCTCATCGTCAAGCCGGCGGGCGGTGGCGGCGGCAAGGGGATGCAGGTCGTGGAGCGCGCCGAGGAACTCCCATCGGCCATCGCCTCCGCGCACCGGGTGGCCGAGGCGGCCTTCGGCGACGCCACGCTCCTCCTCGAGCGGTTCGTCACGAGACCCCGGCACATCGAGGTGCAGGTGCTCGCGGACGCCCACGGTGCGGTCGTGCACCTCGGGGAGCGTGAGTGCTCGCTCCAGCGTCGGCACCAGAAGGTGGTGGAGGAGTCCCCGTCGCCGCTCATCGACGACCGCCAGCGGGAGCGACTCGGCGAGGCGGCCTGCACGGTCGCCCGGAGCGTCGGCTACCGAGGGGTGGGGACCGTCGAGTTCCTCGTCGCCGACGACCGACCCGACGAGTTCGCCTTCCTCGAGATGAACACGCGGCTGCAGGTGGAGCATCCGGTCACCGAGCTCGTCACGGGGCTCGACCTCGTGGAGTGGCAGGTGCGCGTCGCAGCCGGTGAACCGCTGACGTTGACGCAGGACGACGTCGTCCTGCGTGGTCACGCGGTGGAGGCGCGGCTGTACGCGGAGGACCCGTCGAGCGGCTTCCTGCCCCAGACCGGGGTGCTCGAGCGGGTGCGTCTGCCGCACGGGCCGGGCGTCCGCGTCGACGGCGGCATCGTCGCCGGGCAGTTCGTCGGCCCCTGGTACGACCCCATGCTCGCGAAGATCGTGTGCTGGGCCGACGATCGCGAGACCGCGCTCCGGCGACTCGACGCAGCGCTCGCGGCGACGGTGGTCTTCGGTGTCCGCACGAACCTCGGCTTCCTCCGGCGGCTCCTCGCCGACGAGGACGTCGTCGCGGGACGACTGCACACCGGTCTCATCGCCGACCTGCTCGACGACAGCCCGTCCGCCGCGACGTCCGAGCGGGTCCTGACCGCAGTGGCGCTCGCCGAAACGGACGACCGGCGATCCGAGGCCGCAGCGCGGACCGTCGGACTCGGGACGCCGTGGTCGGATCCGGGTGGGTGGCGCCTCGGCGCGGCAGCACCGACGCGACAGCACCTGCGTCTTGAGGACGGACGCATCGTCCGCATCGAGGTGCGTGGGTCGAGCGACGACGCGAGCGTCTCCGTCGATGACGCGGCACCGACCCGGGCCGCGGTCCTCAGCCGGTCGGACGGCACCCTGCGGTTCGAGCACGACGGTGTCAGCACCCCGTTGGAGACCGTCCGCGTGGGGGACGAACGATGGATCGCGCTCGACGGTGCCATCAGTCTGGTCGAGGTGGTCCCGCGTGGGGCGCTCCCAGCCGGCGGGGATCCGACTGCGGCCGGTGCGGTCGATCCGGAGGTGCGGACGCCGATGCCCGGCACCGTCACGGCCGTGCACGTCACGAGCGGCGACGCCGTCACCGCCGGTCAGCCGCTGGTCACCGTCGAAGCGATGAAGATGGAGCACCTCCTCACCGCCACGACCGACGGCACGGTCACCCTCCACGTCGCCACGGGTGGCACGGTCGCCACCCGTCAGTCGGTCGCGACGATCGCCGCAGACCCCGTCGCAGCACACCTCAACGCAGCCCCAACCGATGCAGCACCCACGAACGGAGCATCAGCATGAACACCGAGCTCAGCCCCGAGCACCAGCGGATCGTCGACACGGTCAAGGCGTTCGCCGACGAGGTCGTCGCGCCCGCCGCCTATCAGTACGACACGGAACGGCGTCTGCCGTACGACATCATCGCGCAGATGGGGGAGCTGGGACTCTTCGGGCTGCCGTTCCCGAAGGAACTCGGCGGCGGGGGGATGGACTACTTCGCGCTCTGCCTCGCCGTCGAGCAGCTCGGACGCGTCGACCAGAGCATCGGCGTCACCCTCGAGGCCGGCGTCGGCCTCGGAGCCATGCCGATCTACCTGTACGGCACCGACGCCCAGCGCGAGGAATGGATCCCGCAGCTCGCGAGCGGGCAGGCGCTCGCCGCGTTCGGCCTCACCGAGGCGCGTGCCGGCAGTGATGCAGGCGCGACGGAGACCACCGCCGAGCTCGTCGACGGTGAGTGGGTGATCAACGGCACGAAGCAGTTCATCACCAACTCCGGGAGCGAGATCACCCGTCTCGTGACGGTCACGGCCGTCACGGGGGAGCGGGTCCGATCCGACGGCCGGGTGACGAAGGAGTTGTCGTCGATCCTCGTGCCGGTCCCGACGCCGGGCTTCACCGCGCTACCGCCCTACGACAAGGTCGGGTGGCACACCTCCGACACCCACCCGCTGCGGTTCGAGGACGTCCGCGTGCCGGAGGGCAACCTGCTCGGCGAACGCGGGCGCGGGTACGCCAACTTCCTCACGGCGCTCGACGGTGGACGGATCGCCGTGGCCGCGCTCGCCGTCGGAGCGGCCCAGGGCTGCCTCGAGGAGGCGATCCGCTACGCCAAGGAGCGGGTCGTGTTCGGTCGGGCGATCGGTGACAACCAGTGGATCGCCTTCCGGATCGCGAAGATGCAGGCTCGGGTCCACACCGCCAGGCAGGCCTACTACGACGCCGCGTCGCGCATGCTCCGGGGAGCGCCCTACAAGATGGAGGCCTCCATCGCGAAGATGGTCGCCGGGGAGGCCGCGATGGACAACGCCCGTGACGCGACCCAGATCTTCGGCGGCTACGGGTTCCTCAACGAGAACCCGGTGGCGCGGCACTACCGGGACTCGAAGATCCTCGAGATCGGTGAGGGCACCACTGAGGTGCAGCTCATGATCATCGCCCGCGAACTCGGCTTCGCGTCGTGAGCTCATGATGACCGACTCGTCCGAGACGTCGTCCGGCCCCGTGATCGAGCAGCGAGGTCTGTACTTCGAGGAGTTCGTGGTGGGTGCGACCTACCGCCATCGCCCCGGGCGCACCCTCACGGAAGCCGACAACGTCCTGTTCTCGACCCTCACGATGAACGGGCAATCACTGCACGTGGATGCCGCGTGGTCTGCGACCGGGCCCTTCGGGGAACGGCTCGTGAACTCGATGCTGACCCTCTCGACGCTCGTGGGGCTGTCGGTCGCGCAGCTCACCGAGCAGACGATCGTCGCGAACCTGGGCTTCACCGACATCGCCTTCCCGAACCCGATGCGCCACGGCGACACGCTGTACGCCGAGACGCTCGTGACGGCAAAACGGTTGTCGTCGTCGAGGCCGGGCGAGGGTGTCGTCACCCTGCTCCACACGGGTAGGAACCAGGATGGCGTCGTCGTCGCGACCGCGACCAGGAGCACGCTCGTCCAGTGCTCGGGTGCATCGTGACCGGCGCCGCGGCGTTCGACCTGGGGCCGGCGATCCTCTTCGTCCCAGCGGACCGTCCGGACCGCTTCGCGAAAGCGGCCGAGCGCGCGGATGCCGTCATCCTCGATCTCGAGGACGCCGTGGCCCCGGCCGACAAGCCGGCCGCCCGCCGGGCGATCGTCGACCATCCGCTCGATCCCTCGCACACGGTCGTCCGGGTCGACCCGGCTGGAACCGTCGACTTCGACGACGATGTCGCGGCGCTCGCGGACACCGCCTATCGCACGGTCATGCTGGCGAAGACGGAGACGACCGCGGCGCTCGACCGGCTCGTGGACGCGATCCCGGACGTCCGGATCATCGCGCTGTGCGAGACCGCTGCCGGTGTCGTGCAGGCACCCGCGTTGGCCGCCCATCCTGCGGTCGTCGCGCTCATGTGGGGCTCTGAAGACCTCATCGCCTCCCTGGGCGGCACGAGCAGTCGGCGGGCCGACGGGCGATACCGGGACGTCGTCAGACACGCGCGGTCGTGGGTGCTGCTCGCCGCGGGAGCCGCCGGGGTGGCCGCGATCGACGCGGTCCACCTCGACATCGACGATCTCGACGGGCTCGCGGACGAGGCGGCGGACGCGGCCGCCGTCGGCTGTATCGCCTCCGCGTGCATCCACCCTGGTCAGGTCCCGACCGTTCGCGCCGCCTACCGCCCGGACGCCCGATCGGTGACAGCGGCGCGTGCGCTGCTCGACGCCGCAGCGGGAGCCGCCGGCGTGTTCCGGCACGAGGGACGCATGGTCGACGAGCCGCTCCTGCGGCACGCGCGACTCGTGCTCGCCCGTGCCGAGGTGTCCGTCGATCCGAGGTGATCGACCGACTCCCGCAATCGTTACGAATCAGTTGCCACCCGGTCGTGATGTCGTCCAGCCGAAGTCGCCGGTCTCCTCTAGCCTGGTGAGCAAGCACCGGCCCGTCGCGCCACGCACGGATCCCGACGGTGCAGCGCGTCACCGGTCGGCGGACCGAGAGAGGGGCAGGGGATGCCACACCTCTGGCGCTCGTCGAGCACCCGTGGCAGTTCTCTGGTCGGCGGAGCAGCGGACGGCGTCGACGACGACGCGAGTCGGCGTCCCGAGCAGCTCGTCCCGCACCCGTCCTTCCCGACGCCCGTCCAGGACCCCGAGCCCTCTGAGGCACCGAGGCGCACGATCGGCGACTCGGAGTTGTCGGTCTTCCCGGTCGTGCTCGGCGGCAGCGTGTTCGGGTGGACGGTCGACCCCGACACGACGTCGGACATCCTCGACCGGTTCCACGACTCCGGCGGCAACATGGTGGACACCGCCGACAGCTACGCGGGCGGACGCAGCGAGATCCTCATCGGCAACTGGATGCGGAAGCGCCGCAACCGGGACGACATGGTCGTCGCGACGAAGATCGGCCGGCACCCCGACTACCCGGGTCTCGGCTCGGTGAGCATCATCCGTGCGGTCGAGGCGGCGCTCGAACGGTTGCAGACCGACCACATCGACCTGCTGTCCTTCCACGACGACGACCCGAGCATCCCGTTGGCCGACAGCCTCGGGACGGTCGACTGGCTGATCGAGACCGGCAAGGTCCGCTACCTCGGCACCTCGAACACGACCCCTGAACGGCTGATGGAGGCGCGGATCCTCTCGGCGAGCGGCTTCACCCAGTTCGTCGCGCTCGAGACGCACTACAGCCTCATGCACCGGGAGCCGTACGAGAGCACCCTCGCGCTCGTCGCGACGGCCCAGCACCTCGGTGTCCTGCCCTACTTCGCCCTCGCGAACGGGTTCCTGACGGGCCGCTACCGCACTCGTTCCGACCTCGACCCGAGCACCCGCGGCAGTCGCGCCGCGACCCATCTCCACCGCCGCGGACTGCGGGTCCTGCACGTCCTCGACGAGATCGCGGAGGAGAACCGCTGCACGGTGGCCTCGGCCGCGCTCGCCTGGGCCATGTCACGTCCCGGCGTCGTCGCGCCCATCGCGAGCGCGTCCCAGCCGGCTCACGTCGACTCGCTCATCGCGGCCGCTGACGTGCGGCTGAGCCGCGGGCAGATCCTCGAGCTCGACCGCGTCTCCGGTCGCTTGCGCTGAGTCGACCGGCGGTCGCCTGCGCACGGTCGCTCGCGCGCGACGCCCGGGAACCTGACGTATGGTTGGGGTGATGAACGCCGCCGTCGACTTTCCGCTCACTCGTCCCGAGCTCGCGTTCACCGCATCCGGGGACGCGCTCGTCCGCCGGACGGTCCTGCCCAACGGGCTGCGCATCCTGAGCGAACACATGCCGGGCAGCCGTAGCGCGACGATCGGCTACTGGGTGGCCGTCGGCTCCCGCGACGAACAACCGGCGACCGCCGATCGACCGGCGACCTTCGGCTCGACGCACTTCCTCGAGCACCTCCTGTTCAAGGGCACGCCGTCGCGTTCCGCCCTCGATATCGCGGTCGCCTTCGACGCCGTCGGCGGCGAGCACAACGCGCTCACGGCCAAGGAGCACACCTGCTACTACGCCAAGGTGCGCGATCGCGACCTGCCGATGGCGGTGGACGTCATCACCGACATGCTCACCTCCTCGCTGCTCGACCCGGAGGAGTTCGAGAACGAACGCGGCGTCATCCTCGAAGAGCTCGCGATGATGGACGACGATCCGGGGGACGTCGCCAACGAACGGTTCTTCGAGCGCGTGCTCGGCGAGCACCCCCTCGGGCGTCCCATCGGCGGTCACCCGCAGTCGATCGTCGAGGTCGGCCGGGACGCCGTCGTGGCGCACTACCGAGCCAACTACCGCGCGAACGACGTCATCGTGACGGCGGCCGGCGCGGTCGACCACGACGCGCTCGTCGCCCAGGTGTCCGAGGCGCTCGTGCATGCGGGCTGGCCGGCGGACGCGGTGGCCGCACCGGTCGCGCGTCGGACGCTCGCTCCTGCTGCCATCGTCGGCGGCTCGCCGCTCTCGGTCGTACACCGGCCCACCGAGCAGGTCCACCTGCAGATCGGCGGAGCGGGCCTCATCGCGGGCGATGAGCGACGATTCGCCATGAGCATGCTCAACTCCATCCTCGGTGGCGGCATGTCCAGCCGCCTGTTCCAGGAGATCCGCGAACGGCGCGGGCTCGCCTACTCGGTGTACTCGTTCGCCGGCAGCTACTCGGACGCCGGCGTCTTCGGCCTCGCTGCCGCCTGCTCCACGGCGAAGGCGGCGACCGTGGCCGAGCTCATGCTCGCCGAGCTCCACCGGCTCGCCGAGCACGGCGTGACGGACGAGGAGTTGTCGCGCGCGCTCGGCCAGCTGAGCGGCGCCTCGGCGCTGGCGCTGGAGGATTCAGACTCGCGTATGAGCCGCCTCGGTCGAGCGGAGCTGACCCTCGGCGAGTTCATCGACCTCGACGAGAGCATCCGTCGCCTGCAGTCCGTCGGTCAGGACGACGTCCAGCAGCTCGCGCAGCACCTCGCCGCGCAGCCCATCACGGTGTCGGCGGTCGGAGCCGTCGACGAGGACACCTTCGCTCCGATCATCGCGGGGGTGCGTTGAATGTCCCATTACCTGTATCTCGTCAGACACGGCGAGCAGCAACACGCTGAGCACGGCTTGCCCGACGGACCACTGTCTGCACGCGGTCGGCGTCAGGCACAGCTGCTCGCGGAGCGCCTCGGTGGTGTCCCGATGACCGCGGCGTGGCACTCGCCGTTGCAGCGTGCCGCGGAGACCGCCCAGATCATCGCCGAGCGGATGCCGGCCGTCACCCCGGAGCCGTCGTCACTGCTCTTCGACTGCGTCCCGAGCGGTCGCACACCGGAGACGCCGTCGGCGTTCGACCCCTTCTTCGGCTCGATCACCGAGGCGGAGATCGAGGCGGGCGAAGCGCAGATGGCCGACGCCGCCGCCGAGTTCCTCTCGCCGAAGCGCGGTGACCATCACGAGCTTCTCATCACGCACAACTTCGTCATCGGGTGGCTCGTCCGCGAGGCGCTCCAGGCGCCCGCATGGCGCTGGGTGAGCATCAACCAGGCCAACGGCGGACTGACGGTGCTGCACCAGCGCGCCGGGCGTCCGTGGAGCCTCATCACCCACAACGACCTCGCGCACCTCCCCATGGAGCTCCGCACGGGTCTTCCCGAGCCGCACATCGTCTAGCCGGGCGGCCCGCCTCCTCCCGGACGGGCAGCACGTAAGCTGAGGGCATGACGACACGAGTGGCGCTAGCCGGCGCGAGCGGCAAGATGGGCCGACTGTTCACCAGCATCATCGGTTCACTCGACGACTTCGAGCTGGTCGCGTCGCTCGGTTCGTCGAACGAGCTGAGCGAGATGGACGGGGCGGACCTCGTCGTCGACGTCACGGTCCCGGGTGTCAGCCAGCGGATCGTCGACCACGCCGTCGCTCAGGGCATCAACGTGCTCGTCGGGACGAGCGGTTGGTCGGCCGAGCGTATCCAGCGACTCGACCGCCGGCTCGCCGAGCTGCCCGAGCAGGGCGTCGTCATCATCCCCAACTTCTCGCTGGGGTCCGTCCTGTCGACGAGTCTCGCGACCGTCGCGGCCCGTTTCTTCGACTCGATCGAGATCATCGAGTCCCACCGCGACACGAAGGTGGACTCGCCCTCCGGGACCGCCGTGCGCACCGCCGAGCTGATGATGGCCGCGCGTGGCGACCGTGGGCCGGTCGCCGCCCCGCACACCGACCAGCGGGCGCGGGGACAGCAGGTCTCGAGCATCCCGATCCACAGCCTGCGGCTCCAGGGCGTCGTCGCCCGCCAGGAGGTCGTGTTCGGTGGCGTCGACGAACTCGTCACGATCACGCACGACACGATCTCGCCCGCGTCCTACGAGCGGGGCATCCGGCTCGCCCTCGTCGCCGCCCGCGACGCCCGGGGGGTCACCGTCGGTCTCGACAGTCTGCTCGACCTCGGACTCGATCGCCCAGGGCCGGCGGGTCGGCGGCCCGCCCAGGGGGCGCCCGAGCACGTCTCCGGTCAAGCCGCGGCGGCCAGCGCCCTGTGAAGACCCGCGTCATGGTCGCGATCATCGCGGCCCTGCTCGTCCTCTACATCGTCCTCGTCGGGTACCGTGCCGTCGTCCTCCTCGGCACGGGCGAGCCTGTCGGCATCGCCATGGGTGCGGCGCTCGTCGTCCTGCCGATCCTCGGCGTCTGGGCGCTCTGGCGCGAGATCGCCTTCGGGCTGGGCGCCGAGCGACTCGGAGTCCGCCTCGAGGCCGAGGGCGGCCTTCCGCCCGAGCAGGTCGAGACCCGCGAGAGCGGCCGGCCGATACGTGATGCCGCAGACGAGCTGTTCCCGAAGTACCGCGACGCGGCCGAGGCCGCTCCAGACGACTGGCGGTCCTGGTACCGCCTCGGACTCGTCTACGACGGTGCCGGAGACCGCCGCCGCGCACGGCAGGTCATCCGACAGGCGATCCGGCTCTCGCGGAGCTGACCGGAGCGGCGGCGTCCCGTCGTTCAGTCGCGAGCGAGTGCTTCGGCCAACGCCTGCTCGACGGTCGGCGTGCTGAACGTGAAGCCGTCGTCCAGGAGCCGACGAGGTTCGACGCGCTGATCGCTCAGCAGCAGTCCGTCGGCGGCGTCGCCGAGGAGCGCCTTGAGGGCGAACTTCGGGACGCGGAGCAGATAGGGCCGGTTCATCCGTCTGGCGAGCTCGAACATGAGGTCGTCGGCGCGGGCGGCCTGCGGACCGCACAGGTTCACCGGTCCGGAGAGCGTCGAGGTCAGGAGGTGGGTGATCGCCCGGACCTCGTCCTGCAGCCCGATCCACGGCCAGAACTGACGGCCCGAACCGAGCGGACCGGCGACCCCGAACCGGGTGAGCGGTGCCAGCGGCTTGAGCACGCCTGCCAGGTCGACGACGATGCCGTTGCGGAGCAGCACGGTGCGGACGGCGTCGGGCGCCGCGAGCGCCGAGTCCTCCCAGGCGACGACGACATCGGCGAGGAATCCGGTCCCTCTGGAGGAGTCCTCCGTCAGGGTCTCTCCCGGACGGTCGCCGTAGTACCCGACCGCCGAACCACTGAGGAAGGCGGCCGGTGGCTGCTCCGCCCGGTTCATGGCGTCGACGAGTGTCCGGGTGGCGCTGAGTCGTGACCAGAGGATCGTGGATCGGTAGGCCGCCGTCCAAGGCAGCTTGCCGAGGGAGGCGCCGGAGAGGTTGACGACCGCATCGGCGCCGCTCAGGACCGCCGGATCCAGTACGCCTGCCAGCGGATCCCACTCCGCTTCTCCGGCACCACGCGCCGGACGTCGTACGAGCCGGACGACGTCATGGCCGTCGGTCTCGAGGGAGCGCCCGAGCGCCGTTCCGATGAGCCCGGAGGCTCCGCCGATCACGATGCGCATGCGCGTCGCCTTCCTGCTCGTGCTGCTGGACGGTGGTGGTTACGCGAGGCTGGCTTCGAGGGTGATCGGGATGCCGGCGAGCGCCTGCGAGACCGGGCAGCCGTCCTTCGCCGCCGTGGCGATGCGCTCGAAGTCGGCCTCGGAGATGCCGGGCACGACCGCGCTGACGAGCAGGTGGCTGCCGGTGATGCCGGTGCCGGGGGTGAAGGAGACCGCTGCGGTCGCCTGGATGCGCTCCGGCGGGAATCCGGCGCTGGTGAGCTCGTTGGCGAACGCCATCGAGTAGCAGGAGGCGTGAGCAGCCCCGAGCAGTTCCTCCGGGGTCGTCGTCGTGTTGGAGCCCTCCGAGCGTGCCTTCCAGTCGACGGCGAACTCGGCCGCCTCGGAGGTGTCGAGGCTCGTGTGCCCGGATCCCTCGAAGAGCGTGCCGTTCCAGACCGTCGTGGCTTCGCTTGTTACCGCCATGGTGCAACCTCCATCGTCGGGCCGTGCAGGAGCGCATCGGCGCTGGTGTTCGTGGGGTCAGCCTAACCGGATCGACCTGGACGGTCACCCCGTCGACAAACGGTGTCGACAGGTGCTTCAGGCCACCGTCACGCTTGTCGTCCGATGACGCGGGCGCGGAGGAGGAGCACATACAGGCGGCAGCCGAGGCAGAACCCGAACGCCGCGTTGAGGAAGGCAGCGACGAACGCGGCACCGGCGGAGACGGCGAGGGATCCCGGCAACCCGACGAGGTGCAGCACGAGTCCGATCGCGACCACCACGAGCCCGACGCCCTGCGCGAAGGTCGGTGGTTCAGGTGCCTCGAGTTCGACGGGCGGGCCGAGCCTCGGGCGGATGAGGCGTCGGAACACGACGCCGTACGGGTGGCGTCGGATCCCGGCGAACGCGCCCCACGCGAACAGGGCTGCGATGACGACGAGGAGGACGAAGGCCGGTTGGCCGGCCCGCGCGGGCAGCGTGTCGGCGAGCGGCGCCGTCAGCGCGAGGAAGACGGCGACGAGGAGGAGCACGGCGGTCACGGTCGCGCCGAACCGCGGGCTGCGCGGGTCGATGCCGGTCGGCTGTGCTGCTGGAGGGTTCGAGGTCATGCTGGTCTCCCGAGGACGGATCGGAGCTCGCCGGCGAGTACCGCACGGCGTGCGGCCCCGGAGAACCGACCGCGCACGATCCCGGCGCGGTCGAGGAGGAGGACGGTGGGCGTCTGCAGGACGGAGAAGCGGTCCGCGAGGTCGGGACGGTGGGTCAGGTCGACGTCGAGGACGCCCACGCCCGCCTCCCCGTCGGCCAGCTCGTGCAGCAGTCGTCTGGTCCCGGGGCACTGGGCACAGAACTCGGTGCTGAACTGCACCAGGGTGGCCGATCGGCCGAGCGGAGTGGTCGTCCCGAGTGCCGCCGACGAGAGGCGGTCCCCGTCGGTGCGGTGCGACGCACGCCCGCTCCGTGCACGCACGACCAGACCCACCGCCGTCGTGGACAGGACGAGGACGAGCATCAGCGAGAGGGCGGGCAGCGGGGACATGGTGTCCGTCAGCATAGGTTCCGGGTGCCGGTCCCTCGGCCAGTGTGACGCGAGGTGACGGCCGTGCGGATGGTGACCCGCAAGAGGGAAACCCGATAGCCTGAGAGGGTGTCGCGTGCAGAGAACCCCTTCGGTCAAGTCCTCGTCGCCCTGGTGACGCCGTTCACCGCCGACGGCGAGGTCGACTGGAAGGCCGTCGAGCGACACATCGACGACGTCGTGACCGCGGGGGCCGACGGCATCGTCGTCACCGGCACCACGGGTGAGACCTCGACGCTGACGGACCCGGAGAAGGTCAAGCTCGTCGAGGTCGGCAAGGCCGTCGCGGGCGGGCGCGCGAAGATCATCACCGGTGGTGGCTCCAACGAGACGGCCCACGCGATCGAGCTCGCGAAGAAGAGCGAGCAGGCGGGCGCCGACGGCAACATGATCGTCACCCCGTACTACAACAAGCCCACCCAGGCCGGCGTGCTCACCCACTTCCGCATGATCGCCGACTCCACGGATCTGCCGGTCATCCTCTACGACATCCCGGGGCGAACCGGCATCCCCATCACCTACGAGACGATCCTGCGTGCGGCCAAGCACCCGAACATCCTCGCGGTGAAGGACGCCAAGGGCGACCTCAGCGAGGTGAGCCGGGTCATGAACCAGACGGACCTCATGTACTTCGCGGGCGACGACGCCAACGCACTGCCGACGCTCGCCATCGGCGGCACCGGCCTCATCGGCGTCACGGCCAACATCGCGCCGACGCCCTACCGACACATGGTCGACGCGGTGAACTCCGGCGACCTCCCCGCAGCCACCGCAGCGCACCGGCAGCTCGAGCCGCTCGTGCGCGCGGTCATGACCCACGTCCCCGGCACCGTCGCCGCCAAATACATCTTGCACGGCCTCGGCCGGATCCAGAGCCCGCGGGTACGTCTTCCGCTGGTCGGTCCGGAGGAGTGGGAGGCCGCGCAGATCGAGGATGAGATCGACCTGGTGAAGGACATCCCAGGCGTCGACTTCCGCAACTTCCGGCCAGACCGCAACGCCGCCGCCGGTGGCGCGCTGCCCAAGGTCGCCGGTACGACTCGCTAGACAAACCAGAGGGGGGCTACATGCCCAATACCATCATCGATCCGCCAGTCCTCGAGCCGGGGACGCTCCGCGTCATCCCCATCGGAGGACTCGGCGAGATCGGCAGGAACATGACTTGCTTCGAGATCGACGGCAAGATCCTGATCGTCGACTGCGGCGTGCTCTTCCCCGAAGAGCACCAGCCGGGCGTCGACCTGATCCTGCCCGACTTCACCTCCATCAAGGACCGGCTCGACGACATCGTCGGGGTCGTGCTCACGCACGGTCACGAGGACCACATCGGCGCCGTGCCGTACCTCCTGAAGCTCCGCAAGGACATCCCGCTGATCGGTTCCGGCCTGACGCTCGCGCTCATCGAGGCGAAGCTCAAGGAGCACCGCATCGTCCCCTACACCCTGCCGGTGAAGGAGGGCCAGATCGAGGCGCTGGGGCCGTTCGACCTCGAGTTCGTCGCGGTCAACCACTCGATCCCGGACGCGCTTGCGGTGTTCATCGACACCGACGCCGGCACCGTCCTCGTGACCGGTGACTTCAAGATGGACCAGCTGCCGCTCGACGGCCGCCTGACGGACCTCCGCGCCTTCGCCCGCCTCGGTGAAGAAGGCGTCGACCTCTTCCTCGTCGACTCGACGAACGCCGACGTGCCGGGATTCACGCCGCTCGAGCGGTCCATCGGGCCGGTCCTCGACCAGGTCATCGCGAAGTCCGAGCGCCGCGTCATCGTCGCGAGCTTCTCGAGTCACGTGCACCGCGTCCAGCAGGTCCTCGACGCGGCTCACGCCCACGGCCGCCGCGTTGCGTTCCTCGGTCGTTCCATGGTGCGCAACATGGGTATCGCAGCCGACCTCGGGTACCTGAACGTCCCCGAGGGCCTGCTCATCGACTACAAGAAGGCGAAGGACCTCCCCGAGGACAAGATCGTCTACATGTCGACCGGGTCACAGGGCGAGCCGATGGCCGTCCTCAGTCGGATGGCGAACCTCGACCACGCGATCGAGCCGGGCCCGGGCGACACCGTCATCCTCGCCTCGAGCCTCATCCCGGGCAACGAGAACGCGGTCTACCGCGTCATCGACGGCTTGACGAAGCTCGGCGCCACCGTCGTCCACAAGGGCAACGCGAAGGTCCACGTCTCCGGTCACGCGGCCGCCGGTGAGCTGCTCTACTGCTACAACATCCTCCAGCCGAAGAACGTGCTCCCGGTCCACGGCGAGTACCGTCACCTCGTCGCGAACCAGAAGCTCGCGATCGACAGCGGTGTCCCGGCGCAGAACACCTTCATCGGCGAGGACGGCATCGTCATCGACCTGAAGGACGGCGTCGCGAAGGTCGTCGGCCAGCTCGACGTCGGGCTCGTCTACGTCGACGGCTCGACCGTCGGCGAGATCACCGACGCCGACCTCAAGGACCGTCGCATCCTGGCGGAGGAGGGCTTCATCTCGGTCATCGTCGTCGTCGACTCGAAGACCGGACACATCATCTCCGGCCCCGAGGTGCACGCGAAGGGCTTCGCCGAGGACGACAAGGTCTTCGCCGACATCAAGCCGAAGGTCGCCAAGGCACTCGCCGAGGCGGCGGAGAACGGCGTCCGAGACACGCACGCGCTGTCGCAGGTGATCCGTCGGACCGTCGGCCGCTGGGTCAACACGTCCTTCCGCCGCCGCCCGATGATCGTCCCGCTCGTCATCGAGGCCTGATCACCGGTCGGGTCCGCTCGGTCCCACCCGCCAGGAGGCGGTCGAACATCATTCGCGAGGGTGATGTCCGGCCGCCTTCCGCGTTGCTACCTTGGAATCCCCTATGGCCGCTCGTCACTCCGACTGCGGTGGATTCCGGAGGTCGGCGTGGGCATTGTCCGCACCTGGGTGTTCCCCATTCTGAAACTGCTCGTCTTCGCCGCGATCGCGGTGGCGCTCGTGAAGGTCGCGTTCTTCCCGGACGCACCACAGGAGGAGGGGCCGACGCAGCCGACGGGGAGCCTCGTGGAACCACAGGTCCAGGCCGCGCTCGGCACCGTGGTCAACACCGTCTCGGTGGAGGGCCAGGTCGTCGCCGACCCGGCCAGCACGGCGAAGTCGACCGTCGCCGGCACCGTCGACGAGGTGTTCGCCGCCAAGGGGGCCGTCCTCGCGGAGGGTGATCCCATCCTCGACGTCAAGACGATCGACGAGGAGGGCAAGGAGCGGTACGTGCAGGTGGCCGCGCCGGTCGCGGGCACCCTCGGCAACGTCAAGCTCATCCACGGGCAGTCGGTGCAGATCGGCGACGCGGTGGCGCAGGTGTCGCCGGCCACGTTCTCCATCACCGGGGCGTTGAGCGCCGACAAGCAGTACCGTCTGCTCACCATCCCCGGCGAGGCGACGGTCACCATCAACGGCGGCCCGGCCCCGTTCGTCTGTCCGGCGGTGCGCGTCACGACGCCGTCGAGTGGTGGCGACGAGGAGGAGCCGACGACGGGCGGTGGATCCGGGCAGACACCCGGTGCCGGCGGAACCGCCGTCACCTGCGCGGTGCCCGGTGACGTCCGGGTCTTCGCCGGACTCGCCGCGACGATCGAACTCGCGGGCGGCGTCGCCGAGAACGTCCTCGTGCTCCCGACGACCGCGGTCAAGGGTTCTGCCGGGACCGGGACCGTCTGGGTCGTCGGCGCCGACGGTGCGCAGGAGGAACGGCCGGTCACGCTGGGACTGAACGACGGGCAGCAGGTGCAGATCGTCGACGGTGTCGCCGAAGGCGACTCGGTGCTCCAGTTCGTCCCTGGAGCCGTCGCACCCGCGCCCGAAGGCTGCACCACGCTTCCGGACGGCAGCATGGCTTGCGACGGGTCGGTCGGGTGACGCTCCTCGAACTCCGCGGGATCACCAGGGTCGTCCAGATCCCCGATGCGCCGCCGCTGACGATCCTCGACGGCGTCGACCTCGAGGTGCACGAGGGCGATCGCGTCTCCATCGTCGGTCGGTCGGGTTCGGGCAAGTCGACGCTCCTGAACCTGCTCGGCCTGCTCGACAAGCCGACCTCCGGATCGCTCGTCTTCGACGGCCGGCCGGCGGAGCGTCTCGGGTCCGGTGCGCGCGACCGCCTGCGCGGAGCCCAGATCGGCTTCGTCTTCCAGCAGTTCAACCTCCTGCCGGGCCGGACCGCGCTCGAGAACGTCACGACGCCGCTCCTCTACGCGAGCGGACGCTCGTTCTGGCGTCGCCGCGAGATCGCCGCCGCGATGCTCGAACGCGTCGGACTCGGCGACCGCCTCGACGCGATGCCGACGAAACTGTCCGGCGGCGAGCAGCAGCGCGTCGCCATCGCACGGTCGCTTGTCCGCGGGCCACGGCTCATCCTCGCGGACGAGCCGACCGGCGCTCTCGACGTCGAGACCGGCACCTCCGTCATGTCCCTGCTCGACGAGGTGGCGAGCTCCACGGGCGCCGCCCTCGTGACGATCACCCACGACCGGGCGATCGCCCGACTCGCGACGACCCACCACCGTCTCGACCACGGCGTGCTCACCCCCGATCACGAACTGGAGGCCGCGGATGTCTAGGATCCTGACCTCGATCGTCGGAGCGGTCGTCGAGGCCGCCCAGGAGCTGCGGATCCATCGTGGCCGGGTCATCCTGTCGCTCATCGGCGTCGGCGTCGCGGTGTGCGCCCTCACGAGCATGGTCGGCATGTCGTCGCTCGCGGCGCAGGCCCAGACCGAGTCGCAGGAACGCTACGGTGGCCGACCCGCCACGCTCATGGCATCGGCCTACGGCACCGGAACGGAGCAACCCGACCCGGAGACCTACATCACGGCGGTGCACGACCTCGCCGAGCGGTACGGCATCGGGTACGTCTCGCAATCCGGCAGCACCCAGCTCAACGTGCAGTTCGCCGATGGGACGGTTGCGGTACCGGCGACCGTCGTCGATGTCCCGTACGGCGAGATGCACCGCATCAGACTCGACGAGGGCACCTGGTTCCAGGAGGACGACGGCGACCGCCTCGCACCCGCGATCGTCGTGAACCCGGCGTTCTGGCAGCGCCTCGGGTCGCCGCCCATCGAGGCGCACCCGACGGTCACGGTCCACGGTGAACACCCGGTCACGGCCGTGATCGTCGGGGTGTACGCGAGCAACGAGTGGGACACCGAACCGCAGCTGTCGATCCTGCCCGCGGGGACGGCGCTCATCGGTCCGGTGGCCGGCGCCGAGGAGGGCATGGGCCAGCCCGGTCAGCTGCCGCAGTTCGAGTTCTGGGTCCCGAACGCGGACGCCGAAGCCTTCACCCAGCGGATCCAGTCCGACCTGCGTGCCGAACTCGGTGACGCGTACAGCGTCGACGTGTTCCGCAACGATTTCGGCCAGACGGGGGAGGACCCGCTCCTGTCGTTGAAGCTCGTGGTCGGTGCCGTCGCCGGACTCATCCTCCTGCTCGGGGCCCTCGGGCTGATCAACCTCTCGCTCGTCACCGTCCGCCAGCGGATCCGCGAGATCGGGATCCGACGCAGTTTCGGGGCGACCGCGCCGCGGGTGTTCTTCGCCGTGATGATGGAGAGTGTCGTCGCCACCTTCGTCGCCGGGGTCATCGGTGTCATGCTCGCCGTCGCCGTCGTGAAGAGTCCGATCGTCGAGCAGTTCATCGGTCAGGGGCTCGTGACGGACTTCCCGCCGTTCCCCATCGAGGCGGCGGTCCTCGGGCTGGTCAGCGCCACGGCCGTCGGGGCGATCGCCGGGCTCCTCCCGGCGCTCGTCGCCGTCCGCGTGAAGGTGATCGACGCCATCCGGTACTGAGCGCCGGCGACCCCTCACGCGTCATCTGCTCGAAACACCGTTGGCGTACCATCCGTCCATGGCGGTCTACTCGATCCGCGAAGCCGCGGTGGCTGATGTGCGCGTCCTCACCGACATGATGGTCGAGGCGGCGAACTGGAACGCCGTCGCGCCGCGTCCCCGGTCCGCCGTCCTCGCCGATGCGCAGCACACCCGGTATGTGCACGGCTGGCGTCGACCCGGCGACGCCGGGGTCGTCGCCGTCGGGCAGGACGGAGCGCCCGTCGGCGCGTGCTGGTATCGACTCTTCCCGTCCGATGCACCCGGCTTCGGCTATGTGGCGGGCGGGGTCCCCGAACTCATCCTCGGGGTCAGCCCGATCCACCGCGCCCAGGGCGTCGGACGGCAGTTGCTCCGTTCGACCGTGCAGCTCGCCAGAGCAGCCGGGTACCAGCGCATCAGCCTGAGCGTGGAGCGGGCGAACCACGCCGTCTCCCTGTACCGCACCGAGGGGTTCGCGACCGTGGACCGGCGGGGGACCCGCGACACGATGGTCCTGAATCTGCGCTGACCGCCCGGCGGATCGCGGATCGTGGACACCCCGCCAGCTTGCCGGGCTGCGTCGGTGGCGACGAGTACCGTGAACGCATGGCCGCACGTTCCAACTCGACCAGCCGTTCGCGCAGCGCTTCCTCGCCGAGTGGCGCTTCGTCGCGCACCACGAGCACGAAGACGAACACCAAGCCCGGCCCCAAGGCGGGCGCGTCGACGACGAAGCAGCAGAAGACCGTCGCCTATCCGGCCGCCGAGGAGCAGCGCAGTGTGCTGACCTCGATGTGGCTCGGTCTCGCGCACGGCGTCGGTGGAGCGGTCCGCGCCCTCGGTCCCGAGCGCATCGCCAAGGAGGACCGTCGCGACGGCTTCCCCTTCCTGCTCTTCCTCCTGGCCGTCGTCGGTGCCGTCGTCGAGTGGTTCGGCGCGGCCGACCCGGTCGCCCAGACCTTTGACGCCTGGTCGTTCGGTGGCCTCTTCGGCCGACTCGCCTTCGTGCTCCCGGTCATCATGATCGTCTTCGCGGTCTGGCTGTTCCGGCACCCGGCCTCGGTCGACGACAACGGTCGCATCAGCATCGGCCTCGGTCTGCTCCTGATCAGCATCTCGGCGCTCTGTCACATCCACGGTGGCCAGCCGAACCCGAGTCAGGGCCTGCCCGCGTTGGCGCAGGCCGGCGGTCTCCTCGGGTGGATCCTCGGCGCTCCGCTCGCCGCGATCATCACCCCGATCGGCGCGACCGTCCTCATCTCGCTCCTGATCCTCCTCAGTCTCTTCATCGTGACCAAGACGCCGCCGAACCGCGTCGGTGCCCGCGTGCGGCAGTTCTCCACCTGGATGTTCGGCGAGCAGCCGGAGGCACCAGAGGGAGAGCCCGCAGAGCCGAAGAGTGCGCGGACGAAGCGACTCGACGACCTCGACGAGGAACCCGACGAGCCGGCGGCCCTGCCGTGGTGGCGTCGCAACACGAGCCGACGCGAGGACGACCCGACGTTCGAGGACCCGCTTATGGGCGACAACATGACCGAGCTCCTCGGCCTCGAGAAGCCGTCCGGCGGATTCGACTCGCCGCTCGAACCGGTGGCCGCGCCTGCCGCGTCGCCGAAAGCCGCGCCGGTGCACGACGCCTTCGGCTCCGAGCTCCTCGGCGACCTCGAAGCGGCGGAGAGCGCCGTCAAGCGGTTCAACACGGGCGAGATCAAGCCGCAGACGGGTCTGCACGACGACAGCATCCCCGGCGCGACCGAGGTCATCGAAGACCTCGATCCGGCGCTCCTCGGCGCACCCGACCAGATCGACTTCTCGGCGCGCCCGATGGCGCAGCAGGGCCAGGACGACACGCCGTACCGTCTCCCGTCCGCAGGGACGCTGGCGGCGGGGGAGCCCGCGAAGACCCACAGTGCGGCCAACGACGAAGCGGTCGCCGCGATCACGAGCGTCCTCGACCAGTTCGGCGTCGACGCGAAGGTCACCGGCTTCTCCCGCGGCCCGACCGTGACGCAGTACGAGATCGAGCTCGGCCCAGGCGTCAAGGTCGAGCGCGTCACGGCGCTCAGCAAGAACCTCTCCTACGCCGTGGCGTCCAACGAGGTCCGCATCCTCTCGCCCATCCCGGGGAAGAGCGCCATCGGTATCGAGATCCCGAACACCGACCGCGAGATCGTCACCCTCGGCGACATCCTGCGCTCGACGGCGGCCACGAACAGCAACCACCCGATGACGATCGGTGTCGGCAAGGACGTCGGCGGCGGCTACGTCGTCGCGAACCTCGCGAAGATGCCGCACCTCCTGGTCGCCGGGTCCACCGGCTCCGGCAAGTCGGTCTTCGTGAACTCCATGATCACCTCGTTGCTCATGCGCGCGAAGCCGAGCGAGGTGCGCATGGTCCTCATCGACCCCAAGCGCGTCGAGCTCGCGCCGTACGCGGGCGTCCCGCACCTCATCACGCCCATCATCACGAACCCGAAGAAGGCGGCGGAAGCGCTGCAATGGGTCGTGAAGGAGATGGACATGCGGTACGACGACCTCGCGAGCTTCGGGTACCGGCACATCGACGACTTCAACAAGGCCGTCGTGGCCAACGAGATCGTCCTCCCCGCGGGCAGCGAACGCGTGCTGAAGCCCTACCCGTACCTGTTGGTCGTCGTCGACGAGCTCGCCGACCTGATGATGGTCGCCCCCCGCGACGTCGAGGACTCCATCGTCCGCATCACGCAGCTGGCCCGTGCGTCCGGTATCCACCTCGTCCTCGCGACGCAGCGTCCGTCGGTCGACGTCGTCACCGGCCTCATCAAGGCGAACGTCCCCTCGCGCCTCGCCTTCGCCGTGACGAGCGTCACCGACTCGCGGGTCATCCTCGACCAGCCGGGCGCCGACAAGCTCATCGGTCAGGGCGACGCCCTGTTCCTGCCGATGGGTGCGAACAAGTCCATCCGCGTGCAGGGTGCATGGGTCGGCGAGAACGAGATCCAGCGGGTCGTGGAACACGTCACGAACCAGGCGCGGCCGGAGTACCGGAAGGACGTCCAGGCCGTCGCGGAGCGCAAGGAGATCGACGCGGACATCGGCGACGACCTCGAACTCCTGCTCGCCGCAGCGGAGCTCGTGGTGTCGACGCAGTTCGGATCGACGTCGATGCTGCAGCGGAAGCTCCGGGTCGGTTTCGCGAAGGCCGGCCGGCTCATGGACCTCATGGAGTCCCGCGAGATCGTCGGCCCGTCCGAGGGCTCGAAGGCCCGCGACGTCCTCGTCACCGCCGAGCAGCTGCCGGGGGTCCTGGCCCGTCTGCGCGGCGAGGACGATGGTTCGGCCGCTCCGGCCCCCGCAGCGGCGGCCTCGACAGCCGCCGTGGCC
>NZ_JACYTW010000056.1:0-23516 GCF_014841395.1 Plantibacter sp. CFBP 13570
TGTCGTCGTGGTCGGCCCCGAGGTCGGGACGACCGCTCCGGTCCGCTTCGTCCGCGAGCGCCCCGTGTTCGGCGGTCCTGCCGCGGCCATCGCCGCAGGCCTGGACGCCCTGCGTGATGACGTCGCGGCCGAGGGTCCCGCGCAGGTCGCCGTCCTCGCCTGCGACATGCCGGATGCCGCACCGGCGCTCGCCGCGGTGCTCGACGCAGCCACAGCCACAGCCGCGACCGGGACCGACGCCGACGGCTGGGTCGCGGTGGACGACTCCGGTCGTGAGCAGTCGCTGCTCGCCGTCTACCACCGGGAGGCCCTGGAAGGCCGGGTCGCCGCACTCCGGATGTCACAGCCGAGCGGTGACCTCGCGGGTGTCGCCGTCCACCAGCTGCTCGCCGGACTCGTCCTCCGACAGGTGCCCATCACCGACGGCGGCTCGGCCGACGTCGACACCTGGGCCGACGCCACCGGACTCGGGGTCGTCACCGCCGTCGAGTCGCCGGCATCGACCGCGTCCACCACACCGACCGCCGACCCTGAGGAGCGTCTGCCATGACCGACGACCTGCATGCCGTCCTCGCCGACTGGACCGACCGGGTGTCCGCCGAGCTGGAGGTCGGCGACGTCGCGGTCGACATCGACGCCGTCCTCGGACTCGCGGGCACGGCCGCGCACGCCGTGCTGCGTCCGGCCGCCCCGCTCACCACCTATCTCGTCGGCATCGCCGTCGGGAAGGCGCTCGCGAGCGGGGCGGATCCGGTCGCCGCCGCCGAGGCTGCGACCGCGGCCGTGGAACGGTTGGTCGCCTCGGACTCGACCGCATGACGAGGTCCTCCTGGTCGGACGCCCGCAGCATCGCGCATGCGGCGGGTGCCGCGCTGCGGTCCGACGTCGCCGACACCCTGGCGCTCACCGAGGCCCTCGGGCACGTCCTCGCGGCGCCGCTCGTCTCGCCCATCGCGATCCCGCACTACGACTCCTCGGCGATGGACGGCTGGGCGCTGGCCGGGAGCGGGCCGTGGGTGCTCTTGACCGGCGGTGACGCCGAGCGCGCGCGGTCGGTCGGACTCAGCGACGGTGTCGCGGTCGACGTGCTGACCGGTGGGCTGATCCCGGCGGGCGCCGAGGCTGTGCTCCAGCTCGAGCACGGCGTGGTCGAGCAGAGCGCGGGATCAGCTCGCCTCCACCTCGCGCCGTCCGCTCCGAGCGAGGAGCCGCGCCCGGGGCGGCACATCCGGCCCGCCGGAACCGAGTCACCCGCGGGCGCGACCCTGCTCGACGCCGGCACACGTCTGGGGCCCGTCCATCTCGCGGTCGCCGCCGGAGCCGGCTTCGACCGCGTGCCTGTCGTACCGACCCCGCGGGTCCGCCTGGTCCTCACGGGTGACGAGGTCGTCACGAGCGGCGTGCCCGGCCCGGGGTTCGTCCGCGACAGCTTCGGCCCATCCCTCCCGGGAGTGATCACCTCGCTCGGTGGCGTCGTGACGTCCAGCGTCCGTGTCGGCGATGACGCGTCCACCACGGCCGACGCCCTCGGGCTGACGAGTGCGGTCGGCGCTCCTGCCCGCCACCAGCGGGACCTCGTCGTGACCACGGGTGGTACCGGCGACTCCCGCGCCGATCATGTCCGAGCGCTGCTGCGCGACGCCGGAGCGGACTTCCTCGTGGACGGCGTCGACGTCCGTCCGGGTGGCCCCGCCCTGCTCGCGCGGCTGCCGGACGGTCGCCTGTTCGTCGGGCTCCCCGGCAATCCGCTCGCCGCACTGCTCAGCGTCCTCACGCTCGTGCACCCGGTGCTCGCGGGCCTCCAGGGACTCGAACTCCCGGCCCTGCGACCGGCGGTGCTCGCTTCGCCCATCGACGGGGTCCGCTCCGGGACGGTGCTTCGCCCCTACCGTTCGGTGCGCGAGCCCGACTCGGCCATGCCGCATGCGGAGCCGACGCCGTGGCACGGGGCAGCCATGCTCCGTGGCCTCGCCGACGCCGACGGCGTGCTCGTGTGTCCGGGCTCCGGCGCGGCCACGGGCGGTCTGGTACCGAGTCTCGACCTGCCCTGGTGATCGGGCCTCGGGTCAGCGGCCCTGGACGGCTGCCGCCGTCATCAACCGGAGCAGTTCCTCACCGGCGAGGATGCCGCGCCGCTCGGTGACCGTCAGCGTGTCGATCGTGAAGCCCTCGTCGTCGAGCTCGCCGTGCGCCGGACGGAACGCGAGGTCGGCGGTCTCCAGCATCGACTGGTCGAGGAGCGAGTCGCCGGCCGCGAGCACGAGTGGCCCGTCGAGCCGACGGGCGACCTCGCTGACGGCGTCGTGTTTCGTGAGCGTCCGTGGCACGCAGTAGAGCTTGCGTCCCTGCAGGGACACCGTCCACCCGAGCCGTTCGCACTCCTGCTCGACCTGCTCGAGCCAGCCCGTCGGGATCGCGTCGCGCTCGACGATCGAGTAGAAGAACAGCGCGTCCGCGACGTTCGTCTTGAGGATCCAGGTCGGCGACGCCAGCTCCTCGAAGCGCGCGAGCGCCTCGTCGAGCGGGGCGGTGTGGTCGGTGAGGTGCGCTCGCACCCGGTCGCGCCAGTCGGCGTCCGGGATGCCGTCGACGAGGATCTCGCCGCCGTTGCTCGTGATCGCGTACGCGGGCGCGCCGCCCGGCAGCTGCACCCGCTGATACTGCGCGACCGTCCGCGTCGTGACCGGCATGAACACGGCCTGCGAGCGCAGCTCGATCAGCAGTCGCTCCGACTCGCGCGTCATGAACGAGATCGGCACGCCGTTCCAGAGCTCCGAGACGATGATCGACGGCGCTTCGGGGTCCGGTGTCTCGAGCCAGAACGCCTTCGGCGAGTAGATGAGGGTGCGGTCGAGGTCGCAGGCGACGAGGGCGCTCACTGAGCGTCTCCCGCCGCAGCGTCGCTCAACGGGTTGATGAGCCCGACACAGCTGTAGGGCAAGCCTGGCACGACCTCGACCGGCACACCGCGCTGCTCGGCGAGCAGGAGCACGTGCGCGACGTCGTCGAGGGAGTCCGGCGACACGAGCACCTTCCACGGCACCCGGCGGAGCAGCACGCGGGTGGTCTCGCCGACACCCGGCTTCACGAGGTTCACGGTCGGGATGTCGTACTGTTCCCGGATCCGCTCGACGGCCTCCCAGCCGATCCAGCTCGGTTCGCGATCGGCCACCGAGGCCTCCGCCACACCAGCGACGACGTCGTCGACCACCTCGGCGAAGCGGCTGGAGACCGCGTCGAGGAACGCGCCGGAGACGTCGTGACTGCTGAGCTCACGGTAGAACTTGGCGCCGTGGAACTGGTCGTCGGAGAGCAGTTCGCGGTTGTACACCGTGCGGGACACGAGGCCGGAGACGGTGGAGTTCAGGCACGCCGAGGGGATGAGGTAGTCGTCGCGGGTGCCGTACACGGGCACGCAGTGGCCGGGGTCGGCGAGGACCGCCAGCTCGTCGGAGAAGCGGATGCCGTCGGTCTCGGCGAAGAGTTCCAGTGCCGCCGTCAGTTCACGCGCGATGGCGCCCTTGCCGGTCCAGCCGTCGACGAACGCGATCTGCTCCGGATCGTGGTGCGCCGCGAGGTAGCGCAGCGCGGTCCCGTCGACGCCGACACCGCGCACGATGCTCATCGTGTAGTGCGGCACGTCGATCCCACGGACCTCCTTCGCCCAGCGACGCATGAGGATCCCGATGGGCGTACCGGCGCGGGCGAGGGAGACCAGCACGGGGCGGTTCGCGCGGGAGGCCAGGACGAGGTCGGTGACGACACCGACGGCCACCGCGAGACGTCGGCTCGACCGCGCGAGGGCGTCCCGGTAGAGCTCCTCGTACTCGGGGGAGGGCAGGTACTCGATGGGCAGCGACTCGGCGTAGTGCGCGCGACCGCTCTGGATCGCGGCCTCGCGTTCGGAGGCGTCGGCCTCGAGGCGGGTGTCGCCGAGGTCGGTCAGCAGCCAGCGCACCTCCGAGGCGTCGTAGGACCCGAAGTCCGGTCCGGTGAGCGGCTCGGGGAGGGCGGCGGCGATGGTCACGGTGCGGGGTTCCATTCGGCTGGGGTCGGGACGGATTCGGTGAGGAGGACGACGATGACGTGGTCGGTGACGGTCCGCAGCGCCTCGACGACGCCGTCGGGCCGGAGCAGGAGCTCGCGGTCGGCGCCCGGCTCCGGGAACAGGACCACCGCCGCGAACCGCGAGCCGCTGCGCGAGAGGTTGTAGGCGAAGCGGGGTCCGAAGCCGTCGATCGTGCGGTCGTGGCTGGTGAAGGACACCGCGCTCGCGATGGCGTAGTCGTCACGGTCGATGACGGCGATGGGGGACCGCGTGGTGGTCGAGAAGCGCGTCGCTCCGCGGGTGCGGTCGAGGTGGTCGGCGACGGCCAGCGGTACCGCGATGAACTCCTCGGAGCCCAGCACCACGACCTCGCCGTCCGGCAGCTCCGGAAGGACTCGGTCGGCGATCGCGGCGGTCACCGCGTCGTCCAGGCGTCCTGGCGCACCGAAGCGCGCGCTCCGCACGGGCGGCAGGTCGGAGGCGTCCACCACGACGACGTCGCCGGCAGCGGTCGATCCCGCGGCCGACGTGGCGGGCGCAGCGTCGATGACCGCTCGCGCGCGGGCGAGGACGTCCTCCGGAAGGTCGACGGCACCCACGCCGAGCGCGACGACGGTGATCCGGGTGCCGAGGCGGTGGGCGAGGTCGTCGAAGCGCTGCCGGTCCGCATCCGAACGGAGGTCGATGAGGCCCGCGACCACCCAGTGCGCCTGCGGCGTGGTGGCGTGCAGCGCGGTGATCGTGTTGCGGACGGTGCGTCCCGTGCTCAACTCGTCGTCGACGAGCACCGTGGTGCCGCCGACCGTGGCCCACGCGGGGTCGCTCGGGTACAGGCGGTGGTCGCTCGCGTGCGAGTGCTCCTCCTCGAACGGAGTGAAGGGCACCTCCGCCTCGTGTCTCGTGGAGTGGAGGTACGGCGAGCCGAGCGCGTCGGCGACGATGTGGCCGAGCCCGGTCGCCGTCTCCGCGTAGCCGACGGTGACGAGCTCCGGCCCGGCCACTGGGGCCGCATCACGGAGCTGGGCGAGGTGCTCGCGGACGGCGGTGAGGGCGGCGAGACCGTCAGCATCCGGCCGTTCCCGACGGGCCAGGAGCTGCGCCACCGTGTCGAACGGAGCCGTCTCCGGATCGCTGCCGTCGAGCGCGCTCCGCACCAGCAGTCCGAGCAGTTCTCCGGCGGCGAGTGCCAGGCCGGGCACGGTCGGCACGTGTTTGGCGAGGACCGTCGACACGAGCAGCTGCGCGCGTTTGGGGTTGTCGCGGAGTGCGAGACCGACGAGGTCCTCCACCGGGATCAGGCTTCGGGATGCGTCCGAGCGGAGGCCGATGCCGACGGCGTCGCGAACGAAACCGCCTGTCCATGCGCCCGTCCATGCGGTCACCGCATGCTCGTCTCGAGGAGGTCGACGAAGGAGGTGTTCTCTGCAGCGGCCCAGCAGCGGCCCGTCCATACGGTCACCGCATGCTCGTCTCGAGGAGGTCCACGAACGTCGTCTCCTCCGCTGCCACCCCGAAGGCCTCCGCGCGGAGCAGGGTCTTGCGCGCCCACGCCTGGTGCGGCTTCATCTCGTTCATCTTGTTCCGATACGGGGAGGCGTTGGCACCGCCGCCCACATCGCCGACGACCGAGAGGGCGTCGACGTACTCCTCGTGGCTCACGACCGACATCGCGTGGACGACCGGCACGTGGCTCGGGTGGATGACCGTCTTGCCGAGCAACCCGTTCGCCTGGTCGAGCGCGATCTCGCGGATGAGGCCGTCGAGTCCCTTGAGGAGGAGCTTCTGACGCAGCTGCGCCTCGTTCGCGTCCTGGAACGGCGTCATGCGCAGCTGCGGGCGCATGAGCCGCTCCGCGTTGTGGAAGTGCTCCCAGACCGTGCCGGTGATGACGAAGTCGTCGCCCGGTCGACCGAAGACGTTGACGACGTCGGCGATGACCGAGGAGACGAGTTTCACGTCGTACACGGTGAGGTCGCGCGAGCGCCGGAGCGAGAAGGCGCTCGAGAGGTCGGTGGCGCCGATGCGGACCGCGAGGACGTCCTCGCGGTGGGCCTTGGTGACGTCGACGATCCCGGAGAGGGTGTCGTCGCGGGTCTCGCGGTGGATCATCCGCGGCGACTCGAGGATCGGCATGACCCGGAGGCGACGCGCGCCGTTCGACCCGTCCTGCCCGTAGTCGCGCTGCACGCGACCGAGCGCCTCGAAGAAGCGGTCCGCCACCCCGTCGCTGTTCTCGTACTTGGGGATGACGAAGCCGCTCAGGAGGTCGAGTCCCGGACCGAGGAGTCCGGCGACCCGCTCGAGCTGCTCGGGCGTGCGGACGCGGATGAACAGCAGCGGCAGCACGGGGCGCTTGGACCCCGAGCTCTTGGCGGCGAGCTGCTGCATCGCCTCCGCGACGTTCGTCTCGGCGAACTCGACCGCGTCGTCGGGGACCGAGTCCTCGAGGCACAGCACCATGCTCAGGCAGCCGTGCTTCGCCTGCTTCACGACGTCCTTCGCGAGCGTCGGGCGCGTGCCGGGACTGTAGAGCGTGGCGCCGAGTGCCGCCGCCACGTGTTCCGGCGGGGAGTCGATGCTGATGGGGCTCGGGAGCTTGTGGAACAGCCGCGACGCGCGCTTGTCGTCGACGTAACTGAAGTGGCGCATGGTCATCGTCTCCGGGGTTCGCGGGCGACGACGTACGGCGTCGGCTCGAAGCCGAACTGCTGCAGGAGCGTCTCGAGGGGGATCTCGGCGGGAAGGGGTTCGAGGCGGAGTTCGAGTCTCGACCCGATGCGCAACAGCGAGACGACCGGCGGTGCGCCGGTGTCGTCAGCCGCGGCGAAGCTTTCGCCGTCGAAGAGCTGCACCGTCAGTGGGTGACCGGCTGTGCCGACGAACAGCGCCCGCCGGATGAGGTGCACGTGCCGGAGCGCGAGGATCGCGTCGCCGCCGTCGAAGCCGAGCAGCGGCCGGTTGCCGGGCGTCGTCACCGGTGTGCCGTCGATGCCGTCGGCCGTCGCGACTCCCGTCACGAGTTCGACGGTCTCCCACACGATCGCCGTCGCTCCGCCGACGATGAGGCTGCCGATCGCGGACTGACGCGGGTCGAGCCGGACCAGTGGGGTCTCGTCGTCGAGGACGCGGACCTCCTCGGCTGTCGGAGCCAGGAAGGGCTGCGGGGTCATCGGAGCTGCGGCGGGCGTGGTGGCGGGGCGTCCCGACGGCGTAGCGGGAGCGGGCGACGAGGATCCGCCGAGCGAGAGTCCCGTCGACGGTGCCGACGGTGCAGACGGCGCTGCCGATGCCGCCGGGGCAGGGGGTGCGGCGGCGGGCGTCGACGGCCCGCCGAGCGTGAGTCCCGTCGACGGTGCTGCCGACGCGGCGGGCGTTGCGGGGGGAGGTGCCGCCGGGGCGCTCGCCACGGGTTCCGCCTGCGCCACCGGCTCAGGTCTCGGCTTCACCCGACGACGGAGGTAGTCGATGTCCCGTCGCACCGGGGAGGTGTTGAGCGGCACGGCTCAGAGGTCGATTCTGAAGTCGCGTGCCACGCCGGCGAGCCCACCGGCGTACCCCTGCCCGAGGGCGCGGAACTTCCAGTCCGAGCGGTGCCGGTACAGCTCGGCGAGGAGCAGCGCCTGGCTGCTGCGGACCTCGGCGATCGGCACGTCGAAGCGCACGAGCTCCCGACCGTCGGGCGTGGCGACGCGGACGAACGCCGAGCGCACAGGCGAGAAGTCACCGGGACCGCGGACGTCGGGGTCGATGTAGAGCAGGAAGGCGATCTTCGACACGGCGTCCGGCACGCGCGACAGCTCGACGTCGATCTCCTCGTCGTCGGCCTCGGACGAGAAGGTGACCGCGCCGTCCTGGCTCTCGACCTGGTTGAAGAACACGAGGTGGTCGTCGGACAGCGCCTTGCCGTCGTCGCCGCACATGATCGCCAGCGGCACGGGCTCGCTCTGCGGTCCGCGGCTCGCGATGACGTCCCAGCCGAACCCGATGAGTACGGCGTCGAGGCCGGGGTTCTCGGCGGTGAGCGCGGCGTTCGCGCCCGCGATCAGCGACGCCATCAGTGCGCACCCAGCACGAGACCGGCGTCGGGCTCCTGGAACTTGTCGGAGAGGAAGCGACCGTGCGTCGAGAGTTCGGCGATCGCTCCGATGCGGATCTGGTTGAGGAGGTCGCGGATGGTCTCCTCGATGAGCTCCAGCTGACGGGCGAAGACGATCGTGCTGCGGGAGTCGTCGGCGCGGTCCGCGGCCGGCAGTGCGAGGAAGGAGCGCAGCGGGCTCGGGAGATAATCCGTCACCATCGCGGCGAGGAGCACGCGCTGCTCGGTCGACGCACCCTGGTCGGCGATGGTCGCGACGACGAGGCGCAACTGGTCGTCGATCTGTCGGAGCTGCGAGGTGAGCAGCGTGGGGAGGTCGCGCCCCACGGAGCGCACCGAGTCGCGGAGTTCGTCGAGGTGCCGGGCCGTCTGCTCGTCCTCGGTCTCACCGACGGGCGCCGGCGTGGCGTCGACGACGCCGAGCGGCTCGGCCCCGCCGGTCCGCAGTGCGTTCAGCAGTCGTCCGAATGCCATCCCTCGTCCCCCTTCGTCCTCAGCGACCCGTGCGCCCGATCACCCGAGCGTGAGGCTACCGCAGTTCGCGCTGCTCGGCCTGACGGCTGCGCTCGAGGTACGGCTTCGCCTTCTCGAGACCAGACTCGAGCGCGTTGACGGTGCCCTCCATGTTCTTGGCGGCTTCGGCACGGAAGGTGTCGATCGCGTCCATGGTCTGGAAGACGTTGTCGAACGCGCGCTGCAGGGTCTCGACGCTGACACCCGCGGTGGAGGCCTGCTGGTGGATGCGCGTGGTCTGGTCCTTCAGCATCTCGCTCGTCTGCAGGATCATGTTGTTCGTCGTGGTGTTGATCGCGTCGATCTGGTCGAGGACCATCTTCTGGTTCGCGAGGGCCTGCGCGACGACGACGGCGGTCCGCAGGGCGGCGATCGTCGTGGTGCGAGCGCGGTCGACACCCTTGATGAGCTCGAGGTTGTTCTTGCGGATGAGGTCCATCGCGAGGTAGCCCTGCACCGAGACGGCGAGCTGCGTGAGGATGTCCTGGTGGCGCTGGCGGACGGGGAAGAGGACGTCGGCCTCGAGCTTCTGGGCTTCCTCGATGCGTCCGGAGGAGCGGGCTTCGTCGATCTTGGCGACGCAGGCGGCGTCGAGCGCCTTCGCGAAGACGGCGTACTCACTGAGCGCCTGCATCGTCTCCCAGAGCTGGACCTTCTCGCCGGCGAGGGCGGCGTTGTCCTTGAGGAGCTCGTCCTGGCCGGCCATGAGCGACTTGATGATCTTGTCGAGCTGGGTCTGCGCGGACTCGTACTTCTGGAAGTACTTGGCGAGCTTGTTGCCGCCCGGGATGAACCCGAGGATCTTGCGGCCGACGCCGAGGTCCGCCTGGTTCGGCGTGAGGTCCTCGACGGTGCTGCGGAGGTCGCCGAGCGTGGTCGCGACCTTGATCTGCGCGCTGTCACCCGAACGCTTCGCACCGGCGACCGAGGTCGACGAGCGGTCGAGCATGCGGGAGGAGTAGCCGCTCGACTGCACCATCTCCTTGCCGCCGATCTGGGAGATGCCCTCGATCTTCTGCGTGAACTCGGGCGAGCGCGGGTCGAGCGTCGCGACCTCCGTCACGAAGGAGCGCGCCTGCTGCTGGATCTCCGTCTGGCGCTCCGCCGGGACGGGGACCATGCCCGGTGCCTCTTCGGCCTGCACGACGTCCGGTGCATCCGGAGCGTGCAGCACGAGGGAGGCTGCTGCCTGTTCGTTGGCGTCTGGCGGAGTGAGTGGCGTGCTCATACGGTCGACCTTGCTCTCGTGTGTGGCTTGCTCGTGGTTGAGGCGTCGGTGCTCAGCCGAGCGGGACGCCGAAGTCGCCGGCGATGCCGGCGAGACCGGTGGTGTAGCCCTGGCCGACGGCCTTGAACTTCCACTCGGATCCGTTGCGGTAGAGCTCCGAGAACAGCATGGCGGTCTCGGGGGCGGCGTCCTCGCTGAGGTCGAAGCGGACGATCTCGGTGCCGTCCTGGTCGACGATGCGGCAGTACGCTCCGCGGACCTGGCCGAAGTTCTGGCGACGCTCGTCGGCCTTGTCGATCGACACGGCGATGATCACGCGCTCGACGTCTGCCCCGACCGCGTTCAGGTCGACCGAGATCTGCTCGTCGTCGCCCTCGCCGTCGCCGGTGCGGTTGTCGCCGAGGTGCTTGACGGAGCCGTCCGCCGAGGCGGGCTGGTTGTAGAAGATGAAGTCGGCGGAGGAGCGCACCTTGCCGTTCGCGCCGACGAGCAGCGCGGAGGCGTCGAGGTCGAAGGCCTCACCGCTCGTGGTGCGCGGGTCCCACCCGAGACCGACCGTCGCGACCGTCAGGCCGGGGCTGGTCTTGGTGAGCGAGAGGTTGTTGCCCTTTTCGAGGGTGAGTCCTGCCATGGTGATCGCTTCTCCTTCGGAACTGCGCTGGCGCGCGGGGGACTGCTGCGGGTGGTGCTCAGAGGGCCTGGGCGGCCGGGCCGAGGAGGTCCATGACGGAACGCCCGTTGGCGCGCTCGCCGATCGCCTTGAAGGTCCAGCCGTTGCCCTCGCGCGAGACCTTCGACATGATCATCGCGGTGTGCGGACCGGAGTCGGTGAGCTGGTAGCGGGCGACCTCGGGCGAGCCGGGGGTCGAGTCGTCGATGATCCGGCTGAAGGCGTTCTGCACGGTGTCGAAGGTCTGGCGGCTGTAGCTGCTGATCACGAACACGATCTGCTGGACGGACGGGGCGACCCTCGAGAGGTCGACGAGGATCGTCTCGTCGTCGCCGTCGCCGGCACCCGTGAGGTTGTCGCCGGTGTGGCTGGCCGAGCCGTCCTTGCTCGCGAGCTGCTGGAACCAGATGGTGTCGAGCACCTTGCCGGTGGCGTCGAAGAAGATCGCTGAGGCGTCCAGGTCGATGTCGGGTGCGGACGAGCGGCCGAAGAAGCCGCGCTTCACCGGTGCGACGCCGTCCCAGCCGAGACCGAGGCGGATCCGCGTGAGCGAACCGCCGTCCTGCTTCGTCAGTGAGAGCGACTGGCCCTTTTCCAGACTCAGACCCATGGTTCCGTCTCCTAGATGCTTCATCGTGTTGCTGGTGGTGAGGTGTGGGACGTGCGCCCCCGGCCGAAGCTGGGAGCGCACGTCCACGTTATCGGTTCAGCCGGGCGAGCGCCCGGATTCCCGGTCCGTTCAGAGCAGGCCGCGTGAGTCGGAGCTCTTCGCCTGCAGCTCGTGGGCCCGGGCGAGCAGCCGCTGGAGCTCCTCGTCGTCGGCCGCCTTCGCCTGGTGCTTGGGCTTCAGGTTCGCGAACGACTTCTGGCGCTCGACCATGCGGGTGTAGCTCGTCTCGAGTTCGACCTCGTCCACGTGGTGACCGTCCGGGATGTCCTCCGGGGCGTCGGCGTGGTCGACGATCTTCTTCGCCTGCGTGCGGGCGTCGCTGATGATCGTGTGTGCACGACCGGCCGGGCTGAGGAGCGAGGCGAGGACCGTGACGGTCAGGATGCCGATGATGACGATGAGCGACAGGCCCGTGCTGATCTCGAACACCGGGATGTGCTCGCCACCGTTGAGGAACGGCAGGGTGTTCTCGTGGAGCGCGTGCAGGACGAGCTTCACACCGATGAATCCGAGGATCGCCGCCAGGCCGTAGCTCAGGAAGATGAGGCGGTCGAGCAGGCCGTCGATGAGGAAGTAGAGCTGACGGAGGCCGAGCAGCGAGAACGCCGTCGCGGTGAAGACGATGTACGGGTTCTGCGTGAGGCCGAAGATCGCGGGGATCGAGTCGAGCGCGAAGAGCAGGTCGGTGCCGCCGATGGCGACCATGACGAGCAGCATCGGCGTGAGGACCTTCTTGCCGTTCTCGATGGTGACGAGCTTGTCGCCGTCGTAGCGGTCGGTCGTCTTGAAGAGGCGCTTGGCGAGACGGATGACGAAGTTGTTCGCGTCGTCGCTCTCCTCCTCCGGGCGGAGGAGCTTGATCGCCGTGAAGATGAGGAACGCGCCGAAGATGTAGAACAGCCAGGACCAGGCGTTCACCGCGGCGGCACCGAGGAAGATGAAGCCGGTGCGGGCGATGAGGGCGAAGACGATGCCGAAGAGGAGCACCTTCTGCTGGTCGGCCCGCGGCACGCGGAAGCTCGACATGATGATGAGGAAGACGAAGAGGTTGTCGACCGACAGGGCCTTCTCCGTGATGTAGCCGGCGAAGTACTCGGATCCGAGTGTGCCACCGCCGAAGAAGAGGACACCGAGGCCGAAGACGATGGCGATACCGACGTAGAGGGCCGACCACTTCGCGGCTTCCGGCAGCGTCGGCTCGTGGGCCTTGCGCACGTGGAAGATGAAGTCGAAGGCGAGGAGGGCCAGAATGCCGACGATCGTCAGCAGCCAGACGTATCCGGGGATTTCCATGGGCTGTGTTCTCCGCAGCGCTCGAGGTGGGGGACGGGTGATGTTTAGTTGGTGCCGTCCCACTATATAGTTGGTATGGTCGAACCAACACCCGAACGCACGTATTCAGAAAGAATTCAGCTATGAGCGATGACGTCGACCCCGCCGAGGCGGGAGCCGTCATCCAGGCGTCCCTCGCGACGGTGCTCCGGTGGTCCACCAGGGCCGACAACCGGCGTTCACTGCACGACGCCGAGGGTGCCGCCCTCACCGCCACGGACGCGTGGCTCCTCGAATACGTCATCACCGCCGGGCCGATCCGCATGTCCACGGTCGCGGGCTGGATGGACGTCGACAAGTCGACCGCGACGGCCGAGGTGCGTCGCCTCGAGGAGGGTGGTCTCGTCGTCCGGGCGACGGATCCGAGTGATCGCCGCGCGGTGCTCGTGAGCGCGACGGAGGAGGGACGGACCGCCCTCGAACGACACCGGCAGGCGGCGCAGCAGGTCTACAACACCCTCGTCGGCAAGTGGAGCGAGCGCGATCGAGCGGAACTCGCCCGGTTGCTCTCGCGGTTCGTCGACGAGTTCTCCTGGGTCAGCGACGCCGTCTCGCAGCACAACGCGAGTCGCTGACTGGACGGCCTCACGGGTCGACGCGCACGGGGATCGGCCCCGTCCGCTCCGCCCGCGGTCCGTACACCCAGAAGCGGTAGAGCACGAAGCGGAACGCGGAACCGAGGGCCAGCCCGACGATGTTCGCCGACACGTTGTCCGCCAGCGGCGTCGTCAAGTGCATCGCGTCGTGGGAGACCCAGAGGCAGGCCAGGGCGATCGCGCCGCCCGCGAGACTCACCAGACCGAATTCGAGCGCTTCGCGGGCGACGTCCGAGCGCCGATGCGCGCGGAAGGTGAGGAGCCGGTTGCCCACCCAGTTGGCCACGATGGCGAGCGTCGTGGAGATGCCCTTCGCCACCAGCAGCCCGGAGGTGCCGGTGTGGAAGAACACGGTGTACGCGAGCAGGTTGAAGACCCCGACGTCGACGAGGAAGCCGGCGCCGCCGACGAGGCCGAAGGCGGCGACCTCGCGGACGATCGGTCGCCGGAGCAGCGCGCGCGCATCGGGAAGGGCTCGGATCACCATCGCGTCACGACCTGACCAGCTCGAAGACGATGCTGCGGTGGACGGGGATCCGCTGCTCGACGTGGTAGCCGAGCGCCTCGAGGTCCGCCACGTTCGGAGAGGTGCTCGAGCCCTCGACGACCCAGACGGTGTCGTGGCCGATGAGCCGGTCGTGGATCTCGGACAGCGGCGCGGCGAGATCCCAGAGCTCGGGGCGGTCGCGGTAGCTCGTCTCGAGCGCCACGTCGTCCAGGCCGGCGAAGGCCTGCGGGTAGAGGTCGATCGCGAGCCGCGACTTGCGCGAGGGCTTCACCGACTGGTCGAAGACGACCGCGTCGCCCGGCGAGGCATGGGCCTGGACGACCTCCGCGGTCTGCCGGAGGTCGCTGCCGTCGTCCTTCGCGAACGGGCCGCGCTGTTCCGCGAGGACCGGGATCGCGAGCGCCAGAACGAGCGCGACACCGACCGCGGTCGCCACCGCGCGGTCCACCCGCTTCGGCAGGAGGTCGACGAGCGTCCGGAGTCCGAGCGCCATCATGATGGCGACGGCCGGGACGCAGAAGGTGACGTAGCGCAGGTTGTACATCGGCGTCACGAGGGTGTTGCCGATGATGAGCAGCGCGGTCGGTGCGAGCGCCCAGACGGCGATCATCGCCAGGGCGCGACGCTGTCGGGAGGATCGGCGCACCACGAGGACCCCGATGGGAGCGAGCACGATGAGCAGCCACGCGAGCACGGCGAAGGCCGGCGTCTGGAACCACTGGCCGACGAGCACCGATTCCGGCGTCGCGTAGTCCCGCCTGCCGAGGAACGCGATCTGCTCGCGCTGCGCGATGCCCGCGATCACGATCGGAGCGCCGAGGACCAGTGCACCGGCCAGGGACCAGCCCCACGCTCGCATCACCCGCCGCCCGGGGCGTTGGAGCACCATCCACGTGGCGTGCACGAGGAGGAGCATCGCGAGGTACAGGAACAGGTACATCGAGGCGGCGCTCGCGATGGCGAAGAGTGCCCAGCTGCGGCGGGACGTGGACCGGCGGCGCACGAGCGACACGAACCAGACCGTCAGCCACACGACCGCGGCCATGCCCAGCGCATAGGAGCGCGTCTCGGCGCCCATCCGTGTGACCTGGGGGATGACGGCGAACACGAGGCCCGCCGTGATGCCGATCGCCGGGGTGAAGATGGACCGCGCGAGCACGACCGTGCCGGCCGCGGCCAGACCGACGCCGATCGCGCTCGGGAACCGCGTGACGGCCTCGGCGGTGCCGAAGGCGCCGGTCCAGACGTGCAGGAATGCGTAGTACAGGCCGTGGACGGCGTCGATGTGGCCGATCATCCCGAACATGACGGGGAGGGGGCGTTCGGCGGCGAGGACGCTCGCCGCCTCGTCACCCCAGTACGACGGCGTGCCGATGCCGATGAGCGAGACGAGGGTGGCGAACAGGCCGACGACCCAGGGTGCGGCGCGGCCGCCGAGGAGGGTGTGGAGGGCGTCCCACCGACGGCGCGAGGGCGCGGTCGGAACGGTGATCGTCGCAGTCATGGGTTCCCCTCGGACGCGACAACCTGGCGCGTCGTCTCATCGTCCGCCGCTCGGATGAACGCCAGCAGAGAGATTCCTGAGAGGCCGCGGGGGATCCTGCCGGGACTCCACGGCAGGAGCCCGGCCGCCCCGGTGGGGAGTTGTCCCCATCGCGCGGCAACGGCGCGCGGGACAGACTGCTGGAGTCCGCCGCCGAAAGGAATCCCGATGCAGCTCTCCCGCGTCACCGCCCTGATCACCCTCCCCGTCGCAGCCATGCTCGTGCTGGTCGGATGCTCCACGCCGTCGGCCCCCGACGCGAAGCCGACGGAGAAGGCTTCGTCGTCTGCCACGTCGAAGCCGACCTCGACCGGATCAGCGGACGGTGAGGTCACCGAGCCTGGAGCGCAGGTCGGGATCGATGAACCGATCGTCTACGAGTCGCAGGGCACCGACGGCGTCACCGCACTCATCAGCGCGAAGCTGACCGAGGTCACCCCCGCGACGGCCGACCAGGTCGCGTTCCTCAAGACGCAGTTCGACGGCGGGGAACTCGACGGCTACGACATCACGCTCATCCGGCTCGAGATGACCAAGGTGTCGGGCGACCCGGTGGCGTTCAACAGCGACGCGACCTCCTTCTCGCCCGTCGACGCCGATGGCGAGAAGGTCCAGGAGGCCACGCTCATCGGGTGGGACGAGTGCGGATCCGAGTCGTTCACCGAGGAGTTCGACGCTGGCGCGCCGATCACGCAGTGCTACGTCGCGGCGGCTCCCGCCGGTGGCAAGGCTCCGGCCGGCCTCATGTACGACGGCGGTTTCACCGACCCGAACCCCTACGACTCCTTCGACGGCGACCCGATCCTGCTCATCAAGGACTAGCTGTACTGCAGGCCTGAGTGCCCTTCGACAGGCTCAGGGACCGGAGCGTCGCGGGTGAACCTCTCCCGGTCACGGAGGTGGCGCAACCGGAGTGCCCTTCGACAGGCTCAGGGACCGAATCGTTCCGGGTACACCTGTCCCGGTCACTGAGCTTGTCGAAGTGCCCACGAGGATGCCGTTCGGCACGTCGTCGGGCTCTGGGACCGGAGCGCTTCCGGGCCCACGTCTCCCGGTCACCGAGGTGATGCGGCCCGAACTCCCCTTCGACAGGCTCAGGGACCGGAGCGTCGCGGGTGAACCTCTCCCGGTCACGGAGGCGGCGCAACCGGAGTGCCCTTCGACAGGCTCAGGGACCGGAGCGTCGCGGGTGAACCTCTCCCGGTCACGGAGGTGGCGCAACCGGAGTGCCCTTCGACAGGCTCAGGGACCGAATCGTTCCGGGTACACCTCCCCCGGTCACTGAGCTTGTCGAAGTGCCCATGAGGAACCCTTCGACACGTCGACAGGCTCAGCGCGGCGCAGCTCAGGGGCCGGCGGGGGTCAGAACGGCGCGGGATCCGGTTCGGTCCGGTGGCGTTTCCCATCGGGCGTTGTCCAGTCGAGCACCCCGCCGGGTCCGTGGTCGAGGTTCCATCCGGGCAGATGCTTCATCCGGTGGTGATGTCGGCAGAGGCAGGCGAGGTTCCCGACATCTGTCGTCCCGCCGTCGTCCCAGGCGACCGAATGATCAAGGTCGCAGGCTCTGGCGCGCCTGCCGCAACCGGGTGCACGACAGGTGCCGTCCCGAAGCCGCACCGCGCGTTGCAGGTCGGCCGGAACTCGGTACTGATTCCGCCCGACGGAGAGCAACGCGCCGGTCTCGGGCTGGACGAGGATCCGGGTGAAGCTGGGTGCGTTCACCGCGATACGGGCTGCGGTCTCCGGGTCGATCGGCCCGTACCCGTCGAGGGTGGCCGGGGCGTCGGAGACGCCGGCCATGCTCAGTGCCGGGACCGTGATCTGCACGGTTGGCTTGATGTGCTCCTGCACTTCGATCGGGTGCGGCAGCACTGGGCTGAACATCACGTCTTCCGGGGTCACGCCGGTGAGCGCGAGCGCCGCGAGGGCGTCCGCCTGCAGCTGGGCGCAGGTGCGAGTGTCACCAGCTGCGCGCGACTCCGCCGCCGCCGCCTCGACCCGCTCGGTGATGCCCTGCGCGATGGGCGCGGTGGTGAACAGGTGCACCCATGCCATGCCGTCGGCGGCCGGCTCGAACTCGACGCGGCGGTCGGCCTCGGAGCGGACCGCGCGTGCGGTGATCGACTCGGGGTGGAGTCGCTCGCGCAGCACTCGGGCGCGGCCCTTGAGCCTGGCGGCGGTCATGCGCTCCGCCACGGGGAGGACTGCTTCGAGGAACGCGGCCCGGCCCGCGGGTGGGACGTCGCAGAGCTGGTCGGTGATCACCTGTGCGTGCCGCGCCGAGATGCGGCCCGCTTCGAGCGACGCCAGCACGGCCGGTGCGTCGTTCACGAGACGTTCGGCGTCGTTGGTCGCACGCTGGATCGTCCGTTCCGGCGTTCGCGTCGCCATCGCAAGGGCCGCGCAAGTGGAGCGGCGGGAGAGGTCCTGCCGTTCGGCCGGCGGGAAGATCGCCGGGACCGTGGCGTCGGCGAACGCGTCCGCATAGGCGGCGGAGCGGGCCAGGAGGCGCGCTTTGCGGGCGTCGAGGACGGCTTGTTGCCGGTGGAGCTCTGCCCATTCGTCCGAGAACTCCGCGAGCTGCGCGGCGTACTCGTCGCCGACGCGGATCGCGGTGAGGGTGGTCTCGGTCATGGAACCAGTCCACCATGGAGCACTGACATTCCAGATGCTGAGTCGGGACGGCTGTGGAAGTTGCTCGTGGGCCCTTCGACAGGCTCAGGGAGCGGAGGAGGCATGCCGGACTCGTGGGGTTCACCCGTGGGCCCTTCGACAGGCTCAGGGACCGGGGGAGGTCCACCGGGTTGGCGGGGTTTCTCCGGGGGCGGTGAGCCGAGTCGGCCCCCCCCCCCCCCGCAGACAGACGAACGCCGGTGACCCGAGCGGGGCACCGGCGTTCGTGTGATCGGGAGGTCAGTTCTTGAACGCGTCCTTCACGTTCTCACCGGCCTGCTTCACGTCGGACTTGGCCTGGTCGGCCTTGCCCTCCGCGACGAGCTTGTCGTTGTCGGTCGCCTTGCCGACGGCCTCTTTGGCCTTGCCCGCGAGGTCTTCGGCGGCGTTCTTGATCTTGTCTGCTGCGCTCATATGGTGCTCCTCACATGTTCTTCGGGCTGTCGATCCGCACTGATCGAATCCGACAGGGCGACCTGGTGGACGCCCTTCACTTCTACACCCGGGAGCTCCACGTCCGGGCGGGGCTCCAGCAGACTCCCAGAGAACTCCCCGGACCGCTGCACCAGCACACCCGTCGTCGGTTCGTCCCCGACAGCCAGGACCCTGGCCATCAGACCACGCCGCTCGTGCCGAGCAGGGTGCCGATGGCGAAGGTGACGGCGAGGGCGAGCGCTCCACCGACCACGACCCTGACGGTCGGGCGGAGCGCGGGGTTGCCGCCGATCCTCGCGCTCGTGAAGCCGGTGAGCGCCAGCGCGATGAGCACGACGACGAAGGTGATCGGGACGCGCACCTCGGGTGGCGGCAGCAGGATCGCGAGCAGGGGGAGCAGCGCCCCGATCGTGAAGGCGAGCGCCGACGCGCCGGCGGCCGCCCACGGGCTGACGACCGCGTCCTCGGTGATGCCGAGTTCGGCCTCGAGGTGTGCCGTGAGCGGGTCGTGCGCGGTCAGCTCCTCGGCGACCCGCCTCGCGGTCGTCGGCTGGAGCCCCTTCGCCTCGTAGATCCCGGCGAGTTCCGCGAGCTCCGCCTCGGGGTCGTCGGAGAGCTCCCGCCGCTCCTTCGCGATGAGGGCCCGCTGGCTGTCCCGCTGGCTGCTCACCGACACGTACTCGCCGAGGGCCATGGAGATCGCGCCACCGACGAGCCCCGCGACACCCGCTGCGAGGAGCGGGGCGCTGTCGGTCGTGGCACCGGCGACTCCGACGACGAGGGACGCGACGGAGACGATGCCGTCGTTCGCGCCGAGCACACCCGCACGGAGCCAGTTCAAGCGGCCCGCGAGGTCACCGCGGTGCGGTTCGTCCGGGTGGCCGCCGGTCGGTGGTGAGGAGCTCATGGATGCATCCAAGCACTGCGCAGGCCGCCTGCGCACGGTTCCCGGCCGATCCCCCACCCGATCGCCTAGAATGGAGGCTGGTGCGCCGGGAAGTCTGGTCGGCGGGCGATCGATCGAGATCGCTCTGCTGCTCGACCGAACCCTCACCCGAAGGATCCGCATGCCCGACGCGCACCGCTCCCACGACCTGCCGGCCGACCAGGCCCCGCACTCGATCTGGCGAGGCATCCACCAGACGCTCCAACAGGACACCGTCGGTGGTGCCCTCCTCGTCGTCGCCACCGCACTCGCGCTCGTGCTCGCCAACACCGGCGCCTCCGAGTTCTACCTGAGCGTCCGGGACTTCACCTTCGGTCCGGAGGCGCTCCATCTGAACCTCTCCGTCGGTGCCTGGGCGGCCGACGGACTCCTCGCGATCTTCTTCTTCGTCGTCGGTCTGGAGCTCAAGGAGGAGTTCGTCGCCGGCAAGCTCCGGAACCCCAAGACCGCGGTACTCCCCATCGCCGCCGCGGTCGGCGGAGTGGCCGTGCCCGCCGTCATCTACGTCCTCGTGAACCTGAGTGCCGGGCCCGACGCATTGCAGGGATGGGCGATCCCGGCCGCCACGGACATCGCGTTCGCCGTCGCGGTGATCGCGGTGGTCGGCAAGTTCCTGCCGCCGGCACTGCGGACCTTCCTGCTCACGCTCGCCGTGGTGGACGACCTCATCGCCATCAGCATCATCGCGATCTTCTACACCGACCACATCGAGTTCCTGCCGCTGGCGCTCGCCGCGGTGCCGCTCGCCGTCTTCGCCGTGCTCGTCCAGCGCGGCGTCCGGGCCTGGTGGGTGCTCATCCCGCTCGGTCTGTGCACCTGGGCGCTCATCCATGCCTCCGGTATCCATGCGACCGTCGCCGGCGTGCTGCTCGGCTTCATGGTGCCCGTCTTCTCGACCAAGCGCGCCCGCGTCCAGGTGGGGACCACCGCCGAGGGGCGCCCGGTCTACGAAGGCCTCGCGGCGCACTTCGCCGATCGCTGGAGCGTCGTCTCCACGGCGGTCGCCGTCCCGATCTTCGCCTTCTTCTCCGCGGGCGTGGTCATCGGCGGGATCTCCGGGCTCGTCGAGTCATTCCAGGACACCATCGCGCTCGGGATCATCGCCGGGCTCGTCCTCGGCAAGCCGATCGGCATCCTGGTGACGACGTTCCTCGTCACCCGACTGCCCGGCCTCGGCCTCGACCCGTCGATCCGCTGGGTCGACCTCGTCGGCATGGCGTTCGTCGCGGGCATCGGATTCACGGTGTCGCTGCTCGTCGGTGAACTGTCCTTCGGTGTCGGCAGCGAGTCCGACGACCACGTCAAGGTCGGTGTGCTCGCCGGCTCGCTCATCGCCGCCGCTATCGGTGCCGCGATCCTCGCCGCCCGCAACCGCGTCTACCGGCGGGCGGTCACGGCTGGATCCGAGCAAGCGCCGAGGTAGGTGCGGGCATCCGATCAGAGCCCTGCAGGGTGGTACCGCAGCGTGTGGGAGTGGCTTCCGGAAGAGTGTGGCTGGAGCGCCTCGCGCAGCGCTGCGGTGTCACGACCCGAGATCAGGGATCAGGCGGCCGGCGCGGCTCGCGATGCCGGCCAATTGACGGTCGAAGGTCGCGAGGGAGACATCGTACTTCTCTGCCGTGGCGAGAACGCACGTATCGGGCATCTTCAGCCCCCACTGTGCTCGCAGTCGGGCCAGGGCGAGCGGTTCGTCGGAGCCGAGTTCGGCCACCTCGACGCCAATGCCTCTCAGGTCGTGCCAAACCTGATCCTCGATATTGCGTTTCGCGGGCCCCACGAGGATCTCGGCAGCGGTGAGTGGGTGAACGAGGTAGCCGGTGGGGTGTTCTTCGAGCAGGGCGACAGCGGCGCCGTGGTGAGCATCCGACCCATCGAGGAAACCGATCAGAACGCCCGCATCGAGGACGATCACTCGGCCCAGCCTTCGCGGACCTGATCCAAGTAATCGGCTTCATACAGTCCGGTGTACCTGCCCGCTGTGTCGAGGATGCGCGCGCGACGGCGCTCCGTGGTGGACTGCTCGCCGGCTTCAAGCGCCTTCGCCCCTGCATCCAAGAGGTTCAACAGCAAGGCGCTCTCACGATCCTCGTCCGGCCAGTGCATCCGAGCGACCTCGAGTGCGTGTTTCACCTGCGGCGTGTGGGTGAGGTTCGTGCGAGCGTGCTTCGTGGGCATAATTCAGTGTAACACTGAGCGTTTCGGTGTAACACCGAATTCTGCCGACCGCGCGATTCCCGAGCGTGCACCGTGGGCTCGATGCAGTGAGCGTCTACGGTCACGGCTGGAAGTAGTACGCCGAGTGCAGGCGGCAGCCCGGATTGAACCGGGCGTCGCAGTTCGGGCAGCCGTCGACCTCCAGGTAGCGGTCGATCGTCAGCTCCGTCGAGCACACGCCGCACAGGATCGCCTCGCGGTCGCGCTGCTCGCGCGGCCACTGCTCGGCCGGATGGTCGGCGCACTCCGCGTGGCACAGGTGGCACGGGTAGTACTCGCCGCAGCAGGCGAAGCGGATCGCGATGACGTCGAGCGCGGTCGCGTAGTGGACGCAGCGCGTCTCGCCGTCGACCGTCTTGCCGAGGACGCGCGCGGTGTCGCCGCCGCTCACCGGACGCCCCGAGCGGTGAGGGCCTCACCGAGCTCGTCGGCGTGCTTCAGCGACACCACGAGGAACGGCACGACGAAGGTCACCAGGTTCGACCCGGCCCCACGCGCCCGCTGCGCCTCCCGGACGCTCGTGGCCAGGCGGGCGAGGACCGGCACCGTGTTGATGGCGACGGCGAGCATCAGTGCGATGCGGGAGGGATCGACACCGAAGCGACCCAGGGGCCGGAGGACGCGCTCGAAGGCGTCGAGCAGGTCGGCGACGCGCGTGCTCAGCACGAGGAGCGCCGCGAGCAGGATGGCGGCGACGATCCGGGACGTGTTCGACACCGCGGACTCGACGTCGAGGAACAGCAGTTGGCCGGCCACCGTGATCGTGATGATCCAGCGGATGAGCAGGAGCTGCCGTCCGAGCTCGCCGAGGCCGAGGCCCGAGGCGAGGTAGGCGAGGACGGTCACGGTGGTGGCGATGCCCGCGGTCCACCAACTCGTCGGCAGGAGCGAGATCGCGAGCACCACGATGAGGATGCCGAGCGCCTTCGGGCCGGCCGGTGCCCGGTGGAGCCAGCCGGAGCCAGGACGGTACAGGGTGATCATGTCGTTACGCCCGCAGACTCGCGCGGTAGGCCGCGATCACGTCGTCGGGTGCGCCCTGGGCGACGACCCGCCCACTGTCGAAGAGCAGCGCGGTGTCGCAGCGGGCGGCGAGCTCCAGGTCGTGGGTCACGAGGAGGAGCTGATGGCCCGCCTCGGGGTGCAGGAGGTGGTCGGCGACGGCGGCGCTGTTGCGGGCGTCGAGGTAAGCGGTGGGTTCGTCGGCGATGAGCAGCGCCGGCCGACGGATCACGGCCCCGCAGAGCGCCAACAGCTGCTTCTGGCCACCGGAGAGTTCGTAGGCGGACCGGTCGGCGAGCGCCGTCAGACCGAACTCGTCGAGCGCGTCGGCGACCTGCGCGGCGATGTCGGCCTTCGATGCCTTCGTGCCGCGGAGGGAGAACGCGACGTCCTCCGCCACCGTCGGCATGACGATCTGTGCGTCCGGGTTGCTGAACACGATGCTGACGAGTCGTCGAAGCGTCGCCGTGTCCTTCGCGGCGTCGACGCCGTGGACCTGGACACTGCCGGCGGTCGCTCGCGTGAGGCCCCCGACGAGCCGGGCGAAGGTGGACTTGCCTGAGCCGTTCGCCCCGATGACCGCGATGCGCGCGTCGTCGAGGTGGAGCGTCACGTCGTCGAGAGCGACGGTGTCGCCGAGACGTGCGGTGACGCCGTCGAGACGGATGGCGGATGACTGGTCGATGTCCCCGATCATCGCACGACCTCGAACACCGCGGCGACGCCGAGACCGCCACCGACCGAGGCCGCCGCCACCCCGATCGTGCCCGCCGGAGCCCCGCCGCGGACGAGCCGCGAGAACAGGCGGACCACGGCCACCGCACCGCTTGCGCCCCACGGGTGACCGAGCGCGAGGGCGCCACCGTCGGCGCAGAGACGCTCGTCGTCCTCGGCGACACCGAGCCGGTCGAGCACGGCGAGCGTCTGGGCCGCGAACGCCTCCACGATCTCGAACGCGGCGACCTGCGCGAGGTCCACGCCGGCCCGGTCGAGGGCGTCGAGGATCGCCGGCGCGGCCCCGATCCCCGGGAGTGCCGGGTCG
>NZ_JACYTW010000057.1:0-22756 GCF_014841395.1 Plantibacter sp. CFBP 13570
CGGGGTGCCGTCGGCGAGTTCGCCCGGCGAGCGCGGTGAGACCCGCACGCGCTCGGCCGCGGTGGACCTGGCCGACCGCACCTCGCGCTTCGTCGGCGACCCGGTGACGACCCCGGCTCCGGCGTCGACGAGGACGATCTCACCGTCCTCGAACTGCTCGGCTCCGGCGACGCCCACGACGGCGATGAGGGACTGCTCGCGCGCGAGGATGGCCGTGTGCGAGGTCGCCGAGCCGCCACTCGTGACGAGCGCCAGCACCCGCTCGAGATCGAGGAGCGCGGCGTCGGCCGGAGCGAGGTCCGCGGCGACGAGGACGAACGGCTCGTCCGACTCGGGTGGTCCGGGGACAGGTCGACCGAGCAACCGCGCGATGACCCGTTGTGAGACGTCACCGACGTCGGTCGCACGCGCCGCCATCGGCTCCCCCAGGTTGAAGAGGACCTGCTGGACCGTCGCCAGGGCCTCGAACACGGCGCGCTCCGCGGAACGCCCCGCTGCGATGCGCGTCGCGACGTCCTCCGCGAGCGCCGGATCGTCGGCCATGACCGCCTGCGCTTCGAGCACGTCCTGTGCATGTCCACCAGCTCGTCGAGCCCGGTCCTCGAGGTCGGCCCGCGTCGCGCTGAGCGCCGCGACGGCCCGGGCCTGTTCGAGCGTGACGTCCCCGCCGAACGGGTCGGCGCTCGGTTCGGGCAGCGGTTCCGGCATGCGGAGCACGGGACCGGCGACGACGCCGCGTCCGACGCCGGTGCCGGTGAACGTGCGTTGCCCCTCCGCCTCGCGCATGGTTCGACCCTAGTGCACCGCCTCTCCCCCGGTCCGGCCCGCTTGTAGGCTGGTCGGGTGACCAATCCGCGTGCGCCGAGGAAGGACTCCGCCGACGCGCCGGACGCCGGTACGACCCCCAGGGTGCGGCTCCAACAGACGCCACCGCCACTCGTGTTCCAATGGATCCAGAACAGCGAGAACCCGTTCATCCGACGGCTCGCGCCCCGCGCGGCGAGAGCGGAGCGCGCCACGACGTGGGTCATGCGGCTGAAGCCCTATCGCGTCATCCATCGGTATCTCGCCATGGACGGCAACCTCCTGGCCGCCGGGATCAGCTTCCAGGCCGTCTTCGCCGTGTTCGCCGCGGTCTACGTCGGATTCGCCATCACCGGCATCTGGCTCGGCAACAACGCCGAGGTCTTCCAGGCACTGGTGGAGATCATCAACCGCGCCGTCCCCGGTCTCATCGGCACCGACGGCGAAGGCATCATCGCCGAGGAGCAGTTGTCGAGCGCCTCGCTGCTCGGCTGGACCGGGGTCATCGCCGCCGTCGGTCTCATCTGGACGGCGATCGGCTGGCTGTACTACACCCGGCAGGCGGTCAGGTCGATCTTCGCGCTCCCGAAGGTCGCGGCCAGCTTCTTCCTGCTCAAGGTCGTCGACCTCGTGCTGGCACTCGCCTTCGGCGTCCTCCTCCTCGTCTCCGCGACGCTGTCGGTCGCCAGCACCCAGGCACTCAGCTGGCTGCTGTCACTGGTCGGCTTGGAGGGCACCTTCTGGGTGACCGTCGGCAGCCGGGTCGTCGGCCTGGTCGTCGCGGTCGTCGTGAACCTCGTCACCCTCGGCGCCATGTACCGCGTGCTCAGCCGGATCCGGATCCCGTGGCGCAACCTCTTCGGAGGCGCGCTCCTCGGCAGTCTGGTGCTCTCGCTCCTGAGCGTCGCCAGCAGTGCGGTGATCGCCGGGGCCTCCCGGAACCCGTTGCTCGCGACCTTCGCGGTGTTCATCGGCCTCATGCTGTGGTTCAACCTCGTGAGCCGCGTCATCCTCGCATCCGCCGCCTGGATCGCCGTGGGGCTCGACGACCAGGGCATCAGTGTGCGCACGACGACGCCGGAGGAGCAGGCGGCCGAAGAGCTGGCGGCCAGGAGGCTGATCGCCGAGGCGGAACTGCGGGAGGCTCGCGAATCCCTCCGGCGCGCCAAGGGCCCGGCGGTCTGGTTCGCCCGCCGGCGCGTCCGGCACGCCGAGGAGGCCTCGGCCGAGCTCATCCGAGAGCACGGCGAAGCCCCCGAGTCGCCAGCGGCGGACGCGTCGGACCCACCTCATCGCCGACGCCCGGGCGGACGCCGGGGCCAGGGCGTTGTCGGCCCCCGCGACTAAGCTGGAGGCATGTCTGCACCCCTCCGCATCGCCAGTGTCAACGTCAACGGAGTCCGCGCGGCCTTCCGCAAAGGGATGGGCGACTGGCTCGAAGACCGCGGGGTCGACATCCTCGCTCTGCAGGAGGTCCGCGCCGCGACGAGCGACCTCGAGACGCTCTTCGGACCGGAGTGGAACATCCTGCACGATGCCGCGACCGCCAAGGGGCGCGCCGGCGTCGCGATCGTCAGCCGTCGCTCGGCGGGCATCCACCGCGTCGCCCTCGGAGCCGACGACTTCGACAGCGCGGGTCGGTGGATCGAGGCCGACTTCGACATCGACGGCACCCTCGTCACGGTCGTGAGCACCTACGTGCACTCCGGCGAGGTCGACACACCCAAGCAGGTCGAGAAGTTCCGCTTCCTCGAGGCGATGCTCGAGCGGCTGCCCGCACTGCGCGAGCACAACCCGCTGTCCCTCGTCGTCGGCGACCTCAACGTCGGCCACACCGAGCTCGACATCAAGAACTGGAAGGGCAACGTCAAGCGTGCCGGCTTCCTGCCCGCGGAGCGGTCCTACTTCGACCGCTACCTCGGCCCGGCTGGTGAGACCGTGACGGGCGTCGACGGCGTGACCGGCACCGGCCTCGGCTGGGTCGACATCGGGCGCCAGTCCGCCGGCCAGGTCCCCGGTCCCTACACCTGGTGGTCCCAGCGCGGCCAGGCCTTCGACACCGACACCGGCTGGCGCATCGACTACCAGCTCGCCACCCCCGAGCTCGCGGCCCTCGCGTCCGGCTACACGATCGACCGCGCCGCGGCGTACGACCAGCGATGGTCCGATCACGCCCCCGTCGTCGTCGACTACGCCGTCTGACCCTTCGGCATCACGCCACCCCACCACTCCGTGCCCCGGCTCCGGCCACTCATCCCTCTGCGAGAACCCACATGACCAAGCCACGCCTGTACTCCGGCATGCAGCCCTCCGCCGACTCGCTCCACCTCGGCAACTACATCGGCGCCCTCCTGCAGTGGAAGCAGATGCAGCAAGAGCACGACGCCTTCTTCAGCATCGTCGACCTGCACGCGATCACGGTGCCGCAGGACCCCGCCGAGCTCCGCGAGAAGACCCGTCGCACGGCCGCCCAGTACATCGCCGCAGGCATCGACCCCTCGGCGTCGACCCTGTACGTCCAGTCGCACGTCCCGGCGCACGCACAGCTCGCCTGGGTGCTCAACACGATCACCGGCATGGGCGAGGCCGCGCGCATGACGCAGTTCAAGGACAAGTCAGCGAAGCACGGGCGCGACGCCTCGTCGGTCGGGCTCTTCGCCTACCCGATCCTCATGGCGGCGGACATCCTGCTCTACCAGACCGACATCGTGCCGGTCGGCGACGACCAGCGGCAGCACATCGAGCTCACGCGCGACCTCGCCGAGCGGTTCAACGCCCGCTTCGGCGACACCTTCGTCGTCCCGAAGGCGCAGATCCAGAAGGACTCCGCACGCATCTACGACCTCCAGAACCCGACGTCGAAGATGTCGAAGTCCGCTGAGACCCCGGCGGGGATCATCTGGTTGCTCGACGAGCCGAAGGTCACACAGAAGAAGATCATGCGTGCGGTCACCGACAACGATGGCGTCATCGCCTTCGACGCACAGGAGAAGCCCGGTGTCTCGAACCTGCTGAGCATCTACTCCGCGATCACCGGCTCCCCCATCGAGGCCGTCGTCGGCGAGTTCGAGGGTCGTGGCTACGGCGACCTCAAGAAGGGTCTCGCCGAGGTCGTCGTGGGCGAACTCGAGCCGGTCCGTGCGCGCGCGCTCGAGCTCCTCGACGACCCCGCCGAGCTCGACCGCCTGCTCGCGGTCAACGCCGCGCGCGCGACCGAGGTCGCCGAGCAGACCCTCGCCGAGGTCTACGACCGCGTCGGACTCCTCCGCCCCGTCTGATCCCGCCGTCCGTTCGCCCATCTTCGGGCGAACGAGGGCTCCGTCGCCCGAAGATGGGCGAACGGACCACGACAGAACGGCCCGCCCTCCGCGAGGAGGACGGGCCGTTCCGGTCGGTCGTGACTACTGCACGTCGTCGTCGACCCAGTCGAAGGTCTTCGTGACGGCCTTCTTCCAGTTGCGGTAGAGGCGGTCGCGCTCTGCGGAGTCCATGTTGGGCTCCCAGCGCTTGTCCTCCTGCCAGTTCTTCGCGAGGTCGTCGAGGTCGGACCAGAAGCCGACGGCGAGACCGGCCGCGTAGGCCGCGCCGAGCGCCGTGGTCTCCGCGACGACCGGTCGGATGACCGGGACGCCGAGGATGTCGGCCTGGAACTGCATGAGCGTGTCGTTGGCGGTCATGCCGCCGTCGACCTTGAGCTCCGTCAGCGGGACACCCGAGTCGGCGTTGACGGCGTCGATGACCTCGGCCGTCTGGAACGCAGTCGACTCGAGGGCGGCCCGGGCGATGTGGCCCTTGTTGACGTACCGGGTGAGCCCGACGAGCGCACCGCGGGCGTCCGGACGCCAGTACGGCGCGAACAGCCCGGAGAACGCCGGCACGAAGTACGCGCCACCGTTGTCCTCGACGGTCTTGGCGAGCGCCTCGACCTCGGGAGCGGAGGAGAACATGCCGAGGTTGTCGCGCAGCCACTGGACGAGCGAACCGGTCACGGCGATCGAACCCTCGAGCGCGTAGTGCGGCTTCGCGTCGCCGAGCTTGTAGCCGAGCGTCGTCAGCAGGCCGTTCTCGGAGTGGACGATCTCCTCACCGGTGTTGAAGATGATGAAGTTACCGGTGCCGTAGGTGTTCTTGGCCTCGCCCTGCTGGAACGCCGCCTGCCCGAAGGTCGCCGCCTGCTGGTCGCCGAGGATGCCGGCGATCGGCGTCTCGCGGAGGAGGCTGTCGTCGGACGCGTGGCCGTAGATCTCGGAGGAGCTCTTGATCTCCGGGAGCATCGACTTCGGGACGCCGAACGCCTTGAGGATCTCGTCGTCCCACTGCAGGGTCTCGAGGTCCATGAAGAGCGTGCGCGAGGCGTTGGTGACGTCGGTGACGTGCACGCCGCCGTTGACACCTCCGGTGAGGTTCCAGATGACCCAGCTGTCGGTCGTGCCGAAGAGGAGGTCGCCCGCCTCGGCCTTCTCGCGAGCACCCTCGACGTTCTCGAGGATCCAGACGATCTTGGTGCCGGAGAAGTAGGTCGCCAGCGGCAGGCCGACGGTCTTCTTGAAGCGCTCGACGCCACCGTCCGCAGCGAGGCGGTTCACGATGTCCTGCGTGCGCGTGTCCTGCCAGACGATCGCGTTGTAGACGGGCTGACCGGTGGTCTTGTCCCAGACGACGGCGGTCTCGCGCTGGTTCGTGATGCCGATGGCCGCGATGGCGTGCCGGGTGATGTTGGCCTTGCTGAGCGCCTGGCCGATGACCTCGCGGGTGTTGTTCCAGATCTGGTTCGGGTTGTGCTCGACCCAGCCGGCCTTCGGGAAGATCTGCTCGTGCTCGAGCTGGCCCGTCGAGACGATCGATCCGCTCTTGTCGAAGACGATGGCCCGGGAACTCGTCGTCCCCTGGTCGATTGCGATGACGTAGTCCGCCATTGGATACTCCTTCGTTGCGTGCGTTGCGAGGTGAGGCACCGGAACCGGTACCCCGGGGTGCCGCGGCGGTGATCGTGTCCGGTCACCGCCGCGGCGTCAGGTCAGACGGCCGGGAGCAGCACCATCGAGGCGAGGGCCGCGAGGACACCACCGAGCAGGGGGCCGACGACCGGCACCCAGGCGTAGGACCAGTCGCTCTTGCCCTTGCCCTTGATGGGGAGGAGGGCGTGGGCGATGCGCGGACCGAGGTCACGTGCCGGGTTGATCGCGTAGCCGGTCGGGCCACCGAGGGAGGCACCGATACCGACGACGAGCAGGGCGACGGGCAGGGCGCCGAGGGCGGCGAGTCCCGCGGGGACGCCCTCGATGACCACCGCGTCGGGGCCGGTCTTGCCGAAGGACATCACGACGAAGACGAGGACGAAGGTCGCGATGACCTCGGTCACGAGGTTCCAGCCGTAGCTGCGGATCTCCGGACCGGTCGAGAAGACACCGAGCTTCTTGCCCGGGTCCTCCTCCTGGTCGAAGTGCTGCTTGAAGGCGAAGTACGTCAGCACGGCACCGATGAAGGCACCGACCATCTGCGCCGCCCAGTAGACGAGCGCCGTACCGAAGTCGATCGACCCCGTGGTGAGGAAGCCGATCGTGACGGCGGGGTTCAGGTGCCCGCCGGAGGCGTAGGACACCGTGACACCGGCGAAGACCGCGAGGCCCCAACCGAAGTTGATGAGCAGCCAGCCGCCACCGAGGCCCTTGGATTTCGTGAGGATCGCCGTGGCGACCACACCGGTACCGAGGAGGACGAGCATCGCCGTCCCCACGGTCTCGGAGAGGAAGATGGTTCCGAGGTTCATGTCTTCATTGACCTTTCATAGGTGTGGCCGTGTGGGGGCCGACGCCGCGGCGCGAGCCCCCGCTGGGCGAGGTTGCACTGACCAGATGCTTGTAAGGTAGCCAGCTCCTGTTGCACAGGACAAGGGCCTTGCCTGCACATTCGTGCATTATGAGAACGCCGGGGCCTCCTTGGCGGCGTCGACCCGGAGGTCGACCTGGTGGGCGTCGCGCAGTCGGTCGAGCGCTGCGGTGATCTGCGCGGTCCGCTCGGCGTCGTCCCACCCGAGGACGCCGCCGACGACGCGGGCGATCTCGTCGACGAGGCCGGCGGTCAGCGATCCGGTGAAGGCGAGGCTGGTGCGACGGTGCAGCACGTCGGAGAGGTGCACGACCTGCTCCTGCTCGACGAGGTACTCCAGCTCCTGCACGCTGTAGTCGGCAGCCCCCTGCAAGCGGTCGTCGCCGTGCTCCGCCAGGTGCTCGAGGAGTGCGGCGGCCTTCGTGCCGTACCGGCCCAGCAGCTGCTCGGCACGCTTGGCACCGGTGCCGTCCTCGTGCGCGGCGACCCAGGTGCGCGTCGCCGAGTCGGTGCGCGGGAAGCCGGCGCCGCCGCCGATCGCGAGTCCGAGGGTCTCCACGGGACGCGGGGCCCCGATGGTGTTGAGCACGTCCGTGCTGAGGTGCTCGGCGAGTGCCCGGAAGGTGGTCCACTTGCCACCGACGAGGCTGAACACGGTGGTGGACGGACGTGCAGCGGCGGCCCGGCGCTCGATCCGGTAGTCGCGCGACACGAAGCCGGGGGCCTCGTCGTCGTGCTTCGGGAGCGGGCGGATGCCGGAGAACCGGTAGACGATCTGCTCGCGCGAGGTCGCGATGGTCGGGAAGACGTGCTTCACGAGGTCGAAGAAGTAGTCGACCTCCTCCTCGGTGCAGACGCTCGGGGTGCTCGGGTCGGCGTCGATGTCGGTCGTGCCGACCATGACCTTGCCCTTGAGCGGGTAGATGAGGACGATGCGGCCGTCCTCGTGCTCGAAGAAGATCTCGCGCCCCTTGGTGGCCGCGTAGAGCTCCGCGTTGTCGAGGACGATGTGCGAGCCCTTCGTGCCACCCATGTAGGTCGTCGGCTCGCCGAGGCCGGCGTTCGTGAGGTCGGTCCAGGGGCCGGAGGTGTTGACCACGACGTCACTCGTCACGGTGAAGGTCTGGCCGGTGACGGTGTCGCGGAGCTCGACGCCGTCGGCTCCCATGCCGACCGCCTCGACGTAGTTGACGGCGCGGGCGTGCGGGCCGGCGGCGAGGCCGTCCATGAGGACGTCGAGTGCGAGACGCTCCGGGTCGTGCATGGAGGCGTCGTAGTAGGTCGCCGTGTACTTGAGGCCCGGGTTCATCTTCGGCAGGTCGGCGAGGGACTTCTTGCGGCCGTGGAAGCGGTGACGCGGCACGCTGCCACCGTCGCGGGAGAAGGAGTCGTACGCGGTGAGGCCGACCTTGATGAGCAGCGCACCACGCTCCTGCGGCTTGCCCTGCTTGTGGGTGAGGAAGCGCAGCGGTGCGGAGAGGATCCCGGAGAAGGTCGAGAAGATCGGGACCGTGGTCTCGAGCGGCTTCACGTAGTGCGGGGCGATCTTGATGAGCCCGTTGCGCTCCTGCACCGACTCCTGGACGAGGCGGAACTCGCCGTTCTCGAGGTACCGGATACCGCCGTGGATCATGTGGCTCGACGCGGCGGAGGCGCCGGAGGCCCAGTCGTTGCGTTCCACGAGTGTGACGTCGACACCCTGGAGCGCGAGGTCGCGGAAGGTCGCGATGCCGTTGATGCCGCCGCCGATGATGAGCACCGACGCCTGCGGGCGGTCGATGACGGACTGGACGGTGGAACGGGGAGCTGACGACTTGAGGGACATGAGATGCCTCGCTTCTTCGCGGTTGGTACGCGACGCTGCCGGGATTGCGCGCCGCTGAATGATGTGACTGAATACATCGTGACACCCGCTGCAACTCTGAACAGCCCTAGTGAACAAACGTGCAAGGAGACCCGATGTCGCTCGCAGACGCGCTCAGCCAGCCGGACAGGACGGCCGAGGCGCTCCGTGCCGCGCAGCTGTATTACGTGCAGGACCTCACCATGGAGGCCATCGCCCAGGAGCTCCACACCTCCCGGTCGTCGGTGTCCCGCCTGCTCGGTTATGCGCGGGAAAGCGGGCTCGTCGACATCCAGGTGCGCTCCCCGCACGACATGCCGTCGCGGCTCGAGGCGGAGTTCCGCGACCGCTTCGGGGTGACCGCCCACATCGTCCCGGTCCCGGACCACACGAGCGACATCGACCGCCTGGAGCGGGTCGCCCTCTCGGCTGCACGTTTTCTCGGCTCGGTGTTCGACTCGAACATGACGCTCGGCCTGGCATGGGGCTCGACCGTGAGTGCGGTGGCGAGGCACCTCACCCCCAAGCGGACCCACAACTCGCAGATCGTCCAGCTGAACGGTGCGGCCAACACGCGCACCTCGGGCATCCTCTACGCGAGCGAGATCCTGCATCGGTACGCGGACGCTTACGGGGCCTACGCGCAGCAGTTCGCGGTGCCGGCCTTCTTCGACGACCCGTCGACCAAACTCGCCCTCTGGCGGGAGCGCAGCATCCGCCGGGTGCTCGAGATCCAGCGCCGCATGGACGTCGCACTGTTCGGTCTCGGTTCGCAGCTGTCGGGTGTGCCCAGCCACGTGTACGTCGGCGGTTACCTCGACGACAGCGACTTCGAGGCGCTCGCGAGCGCCGGCGCGGTCGGGGACGTCGCGACCGTGTTCTTCCGCGCCGACGGTTCCTGGCGGGACATCCCCTTCAACAACCGTGCGTCCGGGCCCGACCTCGACGTGCTGCGCGGCGTCTCCCGCCGGATCTGCGTGGTCGCGGGAGCCGCCAAGGTGCCCCCGCTCCTCGGGGCGTTGGCGGGCGGGCTCATCTCCGACCTCGTGGTCGACGAGGGAACCGCCCGCGCGGCGATCGACCAGCACGACGCCCAGCGCTGACCCCGGCCGCATCAGGCGCTGCAACCGGGCGTCATCCGAACCGGGAATAGGGCACCCACTCAGCCCGTTGACCTAGAATCGACAACACGTAACGTGCTCCGGGGTCGGTGAGAGTCCGAACCGGCGGTGATAGTCCGCGACCCGTGTCTCGCGCAAGCGAGGCCCGGTTGACCTGGTGGAACTCCAGGACCGACGGTTATGAACGCGTCTGCTCGCAGGCGGCGTTCGAGTCCGGATGGAAGGAAGCACGGGCGTCGGCCGATGGCCGACGCCGGCGAGCACCTGCCCGCGACCCCGGAACTCGTGTCAGTACCGACCGAGATGACGGACAGATGAGCGCAGGAACCGAGGCACCGCAGGCGAGTGTCCGCGAGGAGCAGGCCATGCTGCGCGCGCTCGAACTCGCCGCCAACGGCCCTGCCCGCGGGGTCAACCCCCGCGTCGGCTGCGTCATCCTCGACGCTGACGGCACCGTGATCGCCGAGGGCTGGCACCGTGGAGCCGGCACCCCGCATGCGGAGGTCGACGCCCTGTCCCGCCTCGCTCCCGGAGCGGTCCGCGGCGCGACGGCCGTCGTCACCCTGGAACCCTGCAACCACACGGGCCGGACCGGACCGTGTGCCGTCGCCCTCCTCGAGGCCGGTGTCGAGCGCGTCGTGTTCGCCGTGGACGACCCCGGCCACCACTCCGGAGGTGGAGCGGAACGACTCCGCGACGGCGGCGTCACCGTCGTCGGCGGTGTGCTCGCCGGACCGGCGGAGGACCTCCTCGGTGACTGGCTCACCACCGCCCGCCTCGGGCGTCCGCTCGTGACGGTGAAGTGGGCCTCGAGTCTCGACGGGCGGATCGCCGCGAGCGACGGCACGAGCCGCTGGATCACCGGCGATGCCGCGCGCGACGACGTCCACCGTCGACGGGCCGCCCACGATGCGATCCTCGTCGGCACGGGGACGGTCCTCGCCGACGATCCGAGCCTCACCGCTCGCGACGACCGCGGCGACCTCCTGCCCGAGCAGCCATTGCCCGTCGTCATGGGCGATCGCCAGATCCCCCTGGACGCCGCCGTCCACCGCCACCCCCGGCCGGTCGTCGTCCACCACGGGCATGATCCGGCTGCGCTGTTAGCCGAGCTCCGCGCCGCGGGCGTCCGGAGCGTCTTCATCGAGGGCGGCCCGACCATCGCCACAGCGTTCCTCCGCGCAGGACTCGCCGACACGGTCCTCACCTACCTCGCCCCCGTGCTCCTCGGCGGCCCTCGCCTCGCGATCGGCGACCTCGGTGTCGACACCATCGGCGATGTGATCCGCCTCACCACCGTCGGCGTCGAACGACTCGGCGACGACCTCCTCGTCATCACGACACCCGACCGCAGCGTCTCCGCCTCGGCCGCCCACCACCTCACCGCCTGACCCCCAGAGAACGGACCACCCATGTTCACGGGCATCATCGAAGAACTCGGCACGATCGTCGCCATCGACCACGGCGAGGACTCGGCACGGTTCACCGTCCGCGGCCCGCTCGCCCTCGAGGGCACCAGGCACGGGGACTCCATCGCCGTGAGCGGTGTCTGCCTCACCGTCGTCGAGCAGACCGGCGAGACGTTCACGGCCGACGTCATGGCCCAGACCCTCGCAATGAGCTCCCTCGACGGCGTCACGGTCGGATCTCCGGTCAACCTCGAACGCGCGGCCCGCGTCGGCGACCGCCTCGGCGGCCACATCGTCCAAGGCCACGTCGACGGCACCGGCACCGTCCTGGCCACGGTGCCCGGCGAGGCCTGGCGCGTCGTGCGCGTCTCGCTCCCCGCGGCACTCGCGCCGCTCGTCGTCGACAAGGGATCGATCACCGTCGACGGCGTCTCGCTCACCGTCAGCGCCATCAGCGCACCGGACGCACCGGAAGCCTGGTTCGAGGTGTCCCTCATCCCCGAGACGCTGGCCGCGACGACGCTCGGTGAGCGCGTCCCCGGCGATCGTGTGAACCTCGAGACCGACATCCTCGCCCGCCACGTCGAGCGAATGCTCGCATTCAGCCGTCTCGAGTCGGCACTCCCCAGCAGCATCGGCCAGGATCCGCAGTCCGCGGACCCGGTCGGCACCACCGCCACCGGAAGGGGCAACGCATGAGCATCGCCAGCATCCCGGAGGCCCTCGAGGCACTCCGCCAGGGCCGACCGGTCATCGTGGCCGACGACGAGGGCCGAGAGAACGAGGGCGACGTGATCCTCGCCGCGGAGTCCGCCACCCAGGAGTGGATCGCGTGGACGGTCCGACACTCCTCCGGATTCATCTGCGCACCGATGACGAACGAGATCGCCGACCGCCTGGCCCTCCCGCCGATGGTCGCGCTCAACGAGGACCCCAGAGGCACCGCGTACACCGTCACGGTCGACGCGGCCGACCGGCTCAGCACCGGCATCAGCGCCGCCGACCGCGCCCACACCCTGCGCGTGCTCGCCGACCCGGCGTCCGTGCCCGCCAGTCTCTCGCGCCCCGGACACATCGTCCCGTTGCGCGCCGTCGACGGCGGGGTGCGTGAGCGCGACGGCCACACGGAGGCGGCCGTCGACCTCATGAAGCTCGCGGGGCTGGTCCCCGTCGGGGCGATCTCCGAGATCGTCGCCGACGATGGCGAGATGATGCGCCTGCCCGGCCTCATCGCGCTCGGGGAGCGGGAGGGCGTGCTCGTCACGACGATCGCCGCACTCATCGCCTTCCTCGAGGAGAACCCCGATGCGGCTGCGGTCTGCGCCGAGGAACGCGCCGCCCAGGCGGCCATCCCCGAATCGTCGAACGTGTCGTTCGAGGTGGAGACGACCGTCCCGACGACGCACGGCTCGTTCCGGTTGCGCGCCTACCGCGACCGCAGGACCGGTGCCGACCACGTCGCCATCATCGCCGGCGACCCGCAGGCCATCGGTGCGCTCGTGCGCGTCCACTCCGAGTGCCTGACCGGCGAGGCGTTCGGCTCGCTCAAGTGCGAGTGCGGTCCGCAGCTCGACAGTGCTCTGGACACCATCCAGCGCCACGGCGGAGTCGTCGTCTACCTGCGCGGGCACGAAGGGCGCGGCATCGGCCTCGTCAACAAGCTGCGCGCCTACCGGTTGCAGGAGGACGGTCTCGACACCCTCGACGCCAACCTCGCGCTCGGGTTGCCGGCCGACGCCCGCGACTACACGGCGGCGAGCGCGATCCTGACGGACCTCGGCATCACCTCCGTGCGCCTGCTCTCGAACAACCCGGAGAAGGAGCGACAGCTCACGAACCACGGCATCGCCGTGAGCGAGCGCGTCCCGCTGGTGGTCGGCGTCGGCCTGTTCAACGAGAGCTACCTCGAGACGAAGCGCGACCGCATGGGCCACAGCATCGGGTTCGAGCTCGCACCCGAACCGCACCCCCACCAGTAGTCCACCGCCGCCCTCGATTCCTTCGAGGAGCGCGAACACCACCAACCCCTCGACGCGCTCGAGGGAAGAAGACAGGAGACCGCATGAGCGGCGAAGGATCCCCCACCATCAGCGTCGACGGCACCGGCCTCGACATCGTCGTCATCGCCGGCACCTGGCACGAGACCATCACCGACGGTCTCATCGCCGGAGCCGTCAAGGCCCTCGATGCGAGCGGCGCCAACCACCGCCTCGTGCGGGTCCCCGGGAGCTTCGAACTCCCGGTCGTCGCCAAGGCCGCCCTCGAGGCCGGGGCCGACGCGGTCGTCGCACTCGGGGTCATCATCCGTGGCGGCACGCCGCACTTCGAGTACGTCTCCGACGCCGCGACGAGTGGCCTCACGCAGGTGAGCATCCAGACGGGCAAGCCCGTCGGCTTCGGCGTCCTCACCCTCGACGACGAGAAGCAGGGGCTCGACCGCGCAGGGCTGCCCGGGTCGAAGGAGGACAAGGGGGCGGAGGCCGCTGATGCCGCCGTCGCGACCGCGGTCGTCCTCCGCGAGCTGCGCGGCTGACCCGAGCAGAGGCGCATCACGCGGCATTCCGGTATCGGTATACGCCCGTCCGGGCAACCGAATACCGGAATGCCGTACTTCGGCGTACAGTGTCATGGTCCTGCCACAAGCGGGCGAACCTCTGATCCTGCCGTCGTCGGCGGGCGTGCGCGACCGGTGCTGATGCTTCGACGGCGTCCATTCCCGAACCGAAACGCGCACGCATGTCTCTCGAAGCAACCCCAGTCACCAAGGCCCCGGTCAATCCGCGCTCCCGAGTCGTCCTCGCCAGCCTCATCGGCACGACGATCGAGTTCTACGACTTCTACGTCTACGCGACGGCCGCCGTCCTCGTCTTCCCGCACCTCTTCTTCCCGAGTGAGGACCCGACCGCGGGTCTCCTCGCCTCCTTCGCCGTGTTCGGCGCCGCGATGGTGGCCCGCCCCGTCGGTGCCGTCATCTTCGGGCACCTCGGCGACAAACGCGGTCGGAAGGCGACCCTCGTCGGCGCCCTCCTCACCATGGGGATCGCGACCTTCCTCATCGGCCTGCTGCCGACCTACCAGCTCGTCGGCTGGGTCGCCCCGCTGCTCCTCGTGATCCTCCGCATCGGTCAGGGCTTCGCGCTCGGCGGCGAATGGTCGGGCGCCGCCCTCGTCGCGACGGAGAACGCGCCGACCGGCAAGCGTGCCCTGTTCGGCACGTTCCCGCAGCTCGGTGCGCCGATCGGCTTCATCATCGCCAACGGACTGTTCCTGATCATCGCGGCGATCCTGCCGAGCGACGACCCGTCAATGCCGTCCGAGGCGTTCCTCGAGTGGGGCTGGCGCATCCCGTTCCTCTTCTCCGTCGTCATGGTCATCGTCGGCCTCTGGGTCCGTCTCCGTCTCGTCGAGAGCAACGCGTTCACGAACGCGAAGGAGCAGGGCAAGGTGCAGCGGTCGCCGCTCGCGAGCGTCGTCAAGCTGCACTGGCGCAAGCTGCTCCTCGGCACCTTCTTCATGCTCGCCACCTACGTGCTCTTCTACCTGATGACGACGTTCTCCCTGAGCTACGGCCGTGCGCCACTCGACGCCCCGGTCGCCGGGCTCGGCTACAGCTACACGACCTTCGTGCTCATGCTCATCGCCGGCGTGGTCTTCTTCGGGATCTTCACGCTCGTGTCCGGTCCCTTCGCCGACAAGTACGGACGCCGCAAGACGCTCATCGTCGTGACGAGCGCGATCCTCGTGTTCGGTCTCGTCTGGGTCCCGCTGCTCGGCGCCGGGTTCACCGGGGTCATGATCTGGCTCATCATCGGATTCAGCCTCATGGGGTTCACCTTCGGACCGATGGGCGCCCTGCTGCCCGAGCTGTTCCCGACGAACGTGCGGTACACCGGGTCCGGGATCTCCTACAACGTGTCGTCGATCCTCGGTGCCGCGGTCGCACCGTTCATCGCCGTCGCGCTGTGGAGCGCCGGCGGCGGCAGCCCGTTCTGGGTCGGCGTCTACCTCTCGGCGATGGCCCTGATCACGCTCGTCGCCCTCATCGTCTCCAAGGAGACCAAGGACGTCGACATCGACGCCTGATCGAGGCGACCACCGAGGGCCGGTGCGTGGAGGACGTCTCCGCGCACCGGCCCTCGGTGCGTCCGCGCTCGGTGCGTCGGCTTCGGGCTCGGCGCGTGCGACCGTCGCCTAGAGTTGAACCACGGTGCGCCGTCGCCATGGACGTCTCGGAGCCGCGCACCGCACCTCGGAGGAAGAGCACCATGAGCACCCCAGCGCGCCCGGCACGCAGCCGCAACCCGTTCAGCCGACCGAAGGACGACGGTCCCCGCGCGAGCCTCAAGCAGCTCATGCCGTACATCTTCGAGCACCGCTCGATCCTCATCGTCGTCATCATCCTGAGCGTCATCGGAGCGGCCGCGTCACTCGCCCAGCCGCTCATCGTCAGCCAGGTGATCGGGGTCGTCGAGGCGGGCCGGTCGCTCGGCAACCTGGCGTGGCTCCTCGTCGGGCTCGTCGTGGTCTCCGGCGTCATCAGCGGGTACCAGCACTACCTCCTCCAGCGCGCCGGCACCGGGGTCGTGTACTCCTCCCGGCGCCAGCTGATCGCGCGCATCTTCCGGCTGCCGATCAGCCAGTTCGACACGCGCCGCACCGGCGACCTCGTCTCGCGGGTCGGCAGTGATACGACCATGCTCTACGCCGTCCTGACGCAGGGCTTCGTGGACGCCGTCGGCGGTGCCATCACCTTCCTCGGCGCACTCATCGCGATGGCGATCATCGACCCCGTCCTGCTGGGTCTCACCCTCCTCGTCGTCATCGTCTCGGTCGTCGTCGTCGTCGCCCTGAGCGGACGCATCCGCGTCGCCAGCCGCGAGCAGCAGACCAAGGTGGGCGAGCTCGCCGCCGCGGTCGAGCGCGCCATCAGCTCCATCCGCACCATCCGGGCGTCCAACGCGACCGACCGCGAGATCGACGCGGTGGACGGCGTGGCCAAGGAGGTCTACGGCGTCGGCGTGCGGATCGCGAAGATCTCCTCGCTGGTCGTCCCGGTCGCCGGCATCGCCATGCAGACCTCGTTCCTGGTCGTCCTGGGCGTCGGTGGGTTCCGGGTCGCGTCCGGGGCCATCACCATCGCGAGTCTCGTCGCGTTCATCCTCTTCCTGTTCATGATGATCATGCCGCTCGGCCAGGCCTTCGGTGCGATCACGAGCGTCAACCAGGCGCTCGGAGCGCTCGGCCGGATCCAGGAGATCCTCGACCTGCCCGACGAGGGCGACGACGACGCGGCCATCGCCGCGCGGGTCGGACGTCCCGGGACCGCCTCAGCGTCCGCTCCGGCGATCGAGTTCGACGGGGTCGAGTTCGCCTACCCGGACGCGGCGGTCATCGAGCGCGAACGGGCCGCAGCGGAAGCGCTTGCCACCGAGGCGCTGAGCGAGGGCACCAGCGCGCCGGAGGTCGTCGCCGCCGATGCCGCCCGACTCACCGAGGCGCAGTCCGCGCTCGGTCGTCAGGTGCTCCGTGGGGTGTCCTTCGCCGCGATGCAGGGCAGACGCACGGCGCTCGTCGGACCGTCCGGCGCCGGCAAGAGCACCATCCTCGGGCTCATCGAACGGTTCTACGACCCGACGGACGGAGCCATCCGCCTGGGCGGCGTGGACATCCGCACGATCCCCCGCGCCGACCTCCGGGACCAGATCGGATACGTGGAGCAGGACGCCCCGGTCCTCGCCGGCACGCTGCGCGACAACCTGCTGCTGTCGTCACCGGATGCGAGCGACGCCGACTGCGAGCGCGTGCTGCACGCGGTCAACCTCGGCGGGGTCCTCGACCGCAACCAGCTCGGTCTCGCCGCTCCGGTCGGCGAGGACGGCATCATGTTGTCGGGTGGCGAGCGGCAACGCCTCGCGATCGCGCGCGCCATCCTCGCGGCTCCCCCGATCCTGTTGTTGGACGAGTCGACCTCGAGCCTCGACGGCGTCAACGAGCAGATGATGCGCGAGGCCATCGACGCGGTCGCGACGGGACGCACGCTCATCGTCATCGCGCACCGGCTCTCGACCGTCGTCGACAGCGATCAGATCGTCGTCCTCGAGGAGGGTCGGGTGGTCGGCGTCGGCACCCACAGCGACCTCGTGACCGAGGTCCCGCTCTACCGCGAGCTCGCCAAGCACCAGCTCCTCGTGTGACGCTCCGCTCGCCCGACCGTCGTCGGGCGAGCGGACACATCAGGACCGGAGGCGGTAGCGCAGGGCGGCGAGTTCCGCACGGAGGGCGGCCGGGACGCGGCTGCCGAAGGTGTCGAAGAAGGACTCGGTGAGGTCGCACTCGACGAGCCAGGACTCGCGATCGACGGCGAACAGGGCGTCGAGGTCGGCGTCCGGCACGTCGATGCCGTCGAGGTTCAGCTCGTCGAGGACCGGCAACCGGCCGATCGCCGACTCCCGTGCGTCGACCTCGTGCTCGAGCCGCCGCACGATCCACTCGATGACCCGCGAGTTCTCGCCAAAGCCCGGCCACAGGAAGGAGCCGTCGGCGTCCTTCCGGAACCAGTTGACCTGGAAGATCCGCGGCGCCTTGCCGTGCTCGAGTGCACCGCCGACCCGCAACCAGTGACTCCAGTAGTCCGCCATGTTGTAGCCGCAGAACGGGAGCATCGCGAAGGGGTCGCGACGGAGCTCCCCGACCGTGCCCTCAGCGGCGGCGGTCTGCTCGGAGGAGATCGTCGCACCCATGAACACGCCGTGCTCCCAGCTGCTGGCCTCGACCACGAGCGGGACGTTCGTGGCACGACGCCCGCCGAAGAGGATCGCGTCGAGCGGGACGCCGTCGGCCGCGTCCCAGTCGTCGGCGATCGACGGGCATTGCGCCGCCGCGACGGTGAACCGCGAGTTCGGGTGGGCCGCCGGGCGCCCCGACTCGGGCGTCCAGTCCTGCCCCTGCCAGTCGACGAGGTGGGCGGGGGGCTCGGGGGTCAGCCCCTCCCACCAGACGTCTCCGTCGTCGCGGAGCGCGACGTTGGTGAAGATCGTGTTGCCCCACAGGGTGTCGACGGCCGTCGCATTCGTGCCGGCGCCCGTGCCGGGTGCGACCCCGAAGAAGCCGGCCTCCGGGTTGATGGCGTACAGACGTCCGTCGTCGCCGGGCCGGATCCACGCGATGTCGTCGCCGAGGGTCTCGACCGTCCACCCGGGGATCGTCGGCCGCAGCATCGCGAGGTTGGTCTTGCCACAGGCCGAGGGGAACGCGGCGGCGATGTGGAACGCCCGGCCCTCCGGCGAGACGACCCGGACCAGCAGCATGTGCTCGGCCAACCAGCCCTCATCGCGTCCGATGACCGAGGCGATCCGCAGCGCGAAGCACTTCTTCGCGAGGAGTGCGTTACCGCCGTAGCCGGAACCGAACGACCACACTTCGCGCGTCTCCGGGAACTGGACGATGTACTTGGTGTCGTTGCACGGCCAGACCACGTCGGCCTGCCCCGCTTCGAGCGGAGCGCCGACCGAGTGGACGGTCCGGACCCACGGCTGTCCGTCGGCGATGAGCTCAAGGACGCGATCGCCCATCCGCGTCATGATGCCCATGCTGAGGACCGCGTACGCCGAATCGGTGATCTGCACGCCGAGCTGCGAGAGCGGCCCGCCGACCGCGCCCATCGAGAACGGCACGACGTACATCGTGCGGCCGCGCATGCTGCCGGCGAAGACCCCGTACAATTCGTCGCGCATCACCGCGGGATCCCGCCAGTTGTTCGTCGGGCCGGCGTCCTCCTCCTGCTCGGAGCAGATGAAGGTGCGGTCCTCGACGCGCGCGACGTCGCGCGGATCGCTGCGGGCGAGGAAACTGTTCGGCCGCCACTCCGGGTTGAGCTTGATCAGCTTCCCCTCCTCGACGAGCTGGTGGGTGAGCCGGTGCGACTCGCTCGCGGAGCCGTCGACCCAGTGGATCGCAGACGGCTCCAGGAGGGCCGCCAGGTCGTCGACCCAGTCGTGCAGCTCGGCGAGGCCGCTCCGCTTCGGGCGCGGCACCGCTCGGAGCCCCACGCGGGCGGCGGGAGCGGGTGCGGTATCGGGAATCAGTTCTGCGATGGACATGCGTTCCTCCGGCGTTGGTGGGACGGTCAAGAAGTGGTCGTAGAGCCACCATGCGCCCGTATCGGTCGATCTTCACGGTCTTTCACCCTTCAAGAATCGGGGTTCTTTCGATACGGTGAAGGAATGACTCCGACTCCCGCATCGACCGCCGCCGCCGAACTCCTCACGCTCGGCCATCGGATCCGGCACTTCCGGACCCGGCGAGGCCTCACCCTCGACGACCTCGGTGAACGGGTCGGCCTGGCGGCGAGCCAGCTCTCCCTCATCGAGAACGGAAAGCGCGAGCCGAAGCTGTCGGTGCTGCAGGAGCTGACGACCGCGCTCGGCGTCGACCTGACCGACCTCCTGTCGAAGGAGGCACCGAACCCCCGCGCGGCGCTGGAGATCGAGCTGGACCGCCTCCAGCGCAGTGCCCTCTACGGCGAGTTGACCCTGCCGATCGTCAAGCCGTCGAAGGGTATCCCCGACGAGGCCCTCCGCGCACTCGTGGGCCTGCACCGCGAACTGCAGCGGCACGCGAGCGAGGCGATCGCGACCCCGGAGGAGGCGCGGCGTGCCAACACCGAGTTGCGGGAGTGGATGCGGGAGCGTGACAACCACCTGCCCGAGATCGAGGAACTCGCGGAGTCGCGCGTGCTGCGCGCCGGGCACAGTACCGGCGCACTCACCCACCGTACGGTGAGCATCATGGCGGAACAGCTCGGCTTCGACCTCATCTACGTCAACGACCTGCCGCACTCCGCGCGCAGCGTCACCGATCTCGAGAACGGGCGCATCTACCTGCCACCGGCGTCGATCCCCGGCGGGCACGGCCTGCGGTCCATGGCCCTGCAGGCGATGGCGCACCGCCTGCTCGGGCACCAGCGTCCGACGAGCTACGCCGAGTTCCTCCGGCAACGGCTCGAGATCAACTACTTCGCTGCGGCGGCGCTCATGCCGCAGACGGCCGCGGTGTCGTTCCTGCAGCAGGCCAAGCGCGATCGCAACCTGGCCGTCGAGGACTTCCGCGACGCCTTCGGGGTCACCCATGAGGCCGCGGCGCTGCGCCTGACCAACCTGGCGACCGCCCGGCTCGACATGCGCCTGCACTTCCTGCGGGTCTCCGAGGACGGGGCGATCTCGAAGGCCTATGAGAACGATGCGCTGCCGCTGCCCGTCGACGTGACGGGCGCGGTGGAGGGCCAGATCGTGTGCCGGAAGTGGAGCGCGCGGAACGCCTTCGCGCGGACGAACCGCACCACGGAGCTCTACCAGTACACCGACACCCCGGCCGGTACCTTCTGGTGTGCGACGCAGACCGGCACGACCGAGGCCGGCGAGTTCTCGATCTCGGTCGGCGTGCCCTGGGGCGAGGCGAAGTGGTTCCGCGGACGGGAGACCACGACGCGTGCGGTCTCCACCTGCCCGGACCCGACCTGCTGCCGTCGACCACCGTCGGACCTCGCCGACAAGTGGCGGGAGCAGGCTTGGCCGAGCGCCCGGTTGCACACCCACATCCTCTCCCCACTGCCGAGCGGCACCTTCCCGGGCGTCGACGACTCCGAGGTCTACGACTTCCTCGAGCGTCACGCGGCGGGCTGATCGCTCGGCGCGGCTACGCCGACGCGTGTTCCCGGGGCGCTGCAGAACGCCCAGGCCGGGAGGTGCCCCTGGCGGATCAGCGACCCGACGGTCGCCGCCAGCGGGTGGTCCAGCTCCTCGTCGACCAGCTCTGCGAGGAAGGCGGTCGCGCGCGTGCTCTGGCCGAGCGCCCACGACAGCCAGGCGAGCATGGCGAGCGGCGCGACGCGTGCCGACTCCGACGCTCGCGCCGCGACGCCGAGGAGCAGGCTGCTCGCCGCCCGGATGCGCTGGATATCGGGATGCGGTCCGTCGCCGACCAGCAGGTGGGCGACCCGGTGGAACACCTCCGGGTCGTCCGTCCCGACCGGCAGATGCCCGTACGCGCGTTCGGCGTCGTCGAGTTCCTCACCCAGCTCGCGCCCGAACGCCCACTGCATGAGTGCGAGATCGCTCGCCCACGGGCGTGACAGGCTCAGCAACAGGAAGGCCACTTCCCGGGCGGTCATCCCCTCGACGCCGCGGGCGAGCGCGTCCTCGAAGACCGCAGGAAGGCCGTCGAGTCGTTCCACGGCGTCTCCGACGTCGATCCGCCAGGTCGTGCGGGCGCGATCGGCGGCCGCGTCGAGCATGGAGGCCAGTCGAGCGCAGAGCACCCGGTACTCGAGGTCGACGGCTGCGAACGTCGCCACGTCCACCGACGGGACCTCGGTCGTGACGAGCTCCCAGGGGAGCGGTGGGACCGGCGGGACCGCCGCCGAGGCCACGATCGCCGGCGGACGCCCTCCGGCGGGGAGTCCGGGGTCGAGGTAGGAGCCCCATCCGTCGGCGGCCGAGCAGAGGGCGTCTTTGACCGTGAACCCCTGCGCGCTCGCCAGCTCCAGGACGGCGTCGGCGATCGTCCTGCCCGGCGGCTCCGCCCCGGCTCCGAACGCGTCGTCCGTGTAGACCACGGGCACGATGGCGTCGACACCCGGAGCCCGGCAGGCGAACCCGAGGGCGCGCTCCGCGGCGGCGTCCGCCACCTGCCGGTCGACGTCCGTTCCGGCCGGCAGGTGCACCTGGAGTGCGCCGCGGCTGTAACGGCCCGCGAACAGGACGACGACGAGACTCGATCTCGGAGTGCTTCCGACGAGTCCGGGGATGAGGGCGAGGAGGTCTTCGGCCGCGTTGGCCTGCACGATGTGGTTCATGGAGCCAGCCTCCGTCGAACCCGGGTCCGACTGTCCGGCAGGCGTCACGGATGTGGAGCGGATGCTGTCGCTGCCGCACTGTGCAGCGCGGTCGCTGCGGAGTAGAGTGTGCTCGTCAGACTCCGCAGCACGGGGGTCGTTGCTCGAAAAAAGGGCGATAGCGCGGCCAGCACCGGCGAGACACACACGGAATCCCATCCGTCCACGTTCTCGAAGGTCTCCCATGTCCGAACACGCTTCGTCGACCGTTCCCACGTCGATCCGCTCCTCCACCGTCTCCGCCCGGGTGGCACAGGCACTCAGCCGCCATGTCTCCGAGGTGTTCGGTGTCATGGGCAACGGCAACGCGCATCTCCTCGACGCCCTCGCCGCTACCACGACCCGCTTCACCGCCATGCGCCACGAGGCCGGGGGCGTCGCCGCAGCCGACGCCTACGCCCGCGCGGGCGGCGGTCTCGCTGCCGCGACTGCGACCTACGGAGCCGGATTCACCAACACCCTGACGCCCCTCGCGGAGGCGGTGATGGCTCAGATCCCGCTGATCCTCGTCGTCGGTGACGCCCCGACCACCGGGGCCCGCCCCTGGGACGTCGACCAGTTCCAGATCGCCGCCGGGCTCGGTGCACCGACCTTCACCGTCGGTCGTGAGGACGCCACCGCGACCACGCTCCGTGCCATCGAGCACGCCGTCCACCGCCGGACCGCGGTCGTGCTCGCGATCCCCTACGACCTCGCCGCCGTGGCGTCCGACGAGCCGCTGCGGGCGGACGGGACACCACACCACCCGGCGCTCGTCCGGCCCTCCCGCGTGGAGCCCGTCGCGAGGCGCCTGGACACCGCCGCCGCCGCTCTGCGCAGCGCACACCGTCCGCTCATCCTGGCCGGGCGTGGAGCCTGG
>NZ_JACYTW010000058.1:0-22552 GCF_014841395.1 Plantibacter sp. CFBP 13570
CTGCCGTGCTCGAGCGCGAGCACGGCGAGGGCCGCGGTGTACCCGGCGGTGCCGATCGCGGCGGCCTGTGCGCTCGAGACGTGGTCGGGGACGCGGACGAGCGCGTCGGACCGCACCTTCGCGCGCTCGGAGAGCCCGCCGTACCGGGTCTCGCTCAGGCCGTCACCGAACAGGGCCACGCGGTCGCCGGCCGTCCACGCGGGATCACTCGACGCTGCGACGACGCCGACGAGGTCGATGCCCGCGACCATCGGGAACGACCGCACGACGCCCGGCTTCCCGGTGAGGACGAGGGCGTCCTTGTAGTTGATGCTCGAGTACTCGACGTCGACGGTGACGGCGGCGTCGGGCAGCGAGTCGTCGGGGAGGTCGCGGAGGTCGACCGTCCGGGTGGGCTTGCCACCCTCGTGCTCGACCTGCTCGACGAGGTATGCGCGGCCCATGGTGCTCCTGTCTCCGGTGCGGTGACCGGTCGGTGGCTGTCCGTCGAGCCTACGCCTCCCCACCGAGGGGCTGCCTGGCTCGAGCCAGCGCGCGCACCCTGCCTAGGTGACGTCGCGGCGCCAGGTCGTGGCGTAGCCGATGAGCGCGACGACGACCCCGATACCGAGGAGGACGAGTCCGCCCTGCCACCAGGTCAGCGCGTCCTGCTGAGCGGACATCATCGAGTAGAAGCTCGGTCCGACGAGCGCGTCCGTCGCGGCACCCGGCAGGAACCGGCCGATGGACGCGGTGACCTCGGAGAACGAGGAGGCGAGGCGCAGCAGCGGCTCGACGAACTGCGTGAAGGCCAGCACGACGATGATCGCGCCCACCTGGCTCGGCAGCACCGCCCCGAGACCGACGCCGATCGCACCCCACAGGGCCATCGCGAGCACCGCACGACCGATGAGCGCCCAGGTGTCGGAGTCGGTCAGCATCGGATCGATGCCGCTGATGGACAGGGCGCCGCCGCCGAGACCGACGGACGCGACAAGCGCGATCACGCCGTACAGTGCGCCGACCCCGGTCAGTGCCAGGACCTTGCCGACGAGGACGTGGCCGCGGTTCGGGTTCGCGAGGAACGTCGGCGTCAGGCTCTGATGCCGGAACTCGCCGGTCGTGGCGAGGGCACCGAGCAGGACGGGGAAGACGTACCCGATGCTCGTCGCGAAGCCGTAGATGAGACCGGGTTGGGTGAGCATCTCGCTCGTCGCCTGCGCCCCGGCCCCGCTGGACTCGGCCGCGCCCGGGATGTTGGCGAAGAGGAGCGCCGCCCCGGCCGCGGCGAAACCGACGTACACGAACAGGATGAGCGCGAGGCCCCACCACACGCGGGTGGTGAACACCTTGAGGAACTCGGAGCGGATGGCTGCCAGAAGGGAGGTCATGCGTGGTCCTCCCCACCGCTGACGAGCGCGAGGAACGAATCCTCGAGCCCTGATCGATGCCGCGACAACGCACTGAGCGGAATGCCGGCGGCGAGCGCGACCCGGCCGATGTCGATCGCCTCCACATCGTGCACGACGAGCCCCGAGCGGGCCTGGTCGAAGGTGTACCCCGCGGCGGTCAGCGCCGTGGCGAGCCGCTCGTGCTCCGGGGAGTTCACGACGACGCGGAGGGTGTCGGCGGCGTCGAGGCTCGCGAGCGTGCCCACGTGCGCGAGCCGCCCCTTCGCGATGATCACGACCTCGTCGACGGACTGCTGCACCTCGCTGAGCAGGTGCGAGCTGATGAGGACGGTCCGCCCTTCGGCCGCGAGTGCGGTGAGGAAGCCGCGGATCCACTTGATCCCCTCGGGGTCGAGCCCGTTGATCGGTTCGTCGAGGACGAGCACACCGGGGTCGCCGAGGAGCGCGGTCGCGAGGCCGAGCCGTTGTCGCATGCCGAGTGAATATCCGGCGACGCGTCGGTCGGCGACCTCGAGCAGGCCGACCTGCGCGAGCACGACGTCCACCCGGCTCGCCGGCAGACGCGCTGCCGAAGCGTGCACGCGCAGGTGGTTGCGGGCGGTGCGGCCGGGGACGAAGCTCGCCGCCTCGAGAGCCGCTCCGACGGTCGCTGCTGGGACCGGCAGCTTGGCGTAGGGGACACCGCCGAAGGTCGCCCTCCCCGACGTCGGTTGCACGAGGCCGAGCAGCATGCGCAGGGTCGTCGTCTTCCCGGCTCCGTTCGGGCCGAGGAAGCCGGTGACCTTGCCCGGTTCCACGTGGAACGTCAGGTCGTCGACCGCCTGCACCGCCCCGAAGGATTTCGAGAGTCCATCGAACTCGATCGTCACGCCAGCGGTCATCCGGTGCCTCCCCAGGGGCGCGGCCGGATCCGCGCCTCGTCCTGCAACGCTATCGGGGCCGACACCGGTTGCACATCGGCCGCTCGGGGGAGATCCGGCAACTCCGGACATCGGTACCGAACCGCCCCAACTCAGGAGTGCGCATGGCGTGTCGCGTTGACACGCCGGGCGGTGACCCCGACACGCCGGGGCGCTCCTGAGTTGGGGAACGGGGGAGGGGAAGGGTCAGGGAGGTCGGCTGCTACAGCCCGAGGGAGTCGAGCGACGCGCGGACCGCAGCGGCCGAGTCGGCGAACTGCTGCTCCTCGCGGGGCGACATCGCGACCTCGACCACCGAGCGGACGCCCGAGCGGTCGACGGTGCTCGGCACCGACAGGGCGACGCCGCTGACGCCGTGGTACCCGTCGAGCACGGTGCTCACCGGCAGGATCGCGTGCTCGTCGCCGAGGATGGCCTCGACGATGCGAGCACCCGACAGCCCGATCGCGTAGTTCGTCGCGCCCTTGCCCTCGATGACGCGATAGGCGGCCGTCCGGACGTCGGTCGCGATCTCGTCGAGCTGCTGCTCCGTGAAGCGCGAGCCGTCGGGCAGCTCCCAGTCGAGGATCGGGACGGGGCCGATGGTCGCCTGCGACCACAGCGGCAGTTCGCTGTCGCCGTGCTCGCCGACGATGAGCGCGTGCACCGCCGAGGTCGCGACACCCGCACGCTCAGCCAGCAACCAGCGCAGCCGGGAGGTGTCGAGGACGGTGCCGGAGGAGAAGACGCGTTCGCGCGGCAGCCCCGTGATCTGCTGGGCCGCGACGGTGAGGACGTCGCACGGGTTCGTGACGAGCATGTAGACGGCGTCCGGCGCCTGCTCGACGAGTTTCGGGAGCAGCTGCTCGAGGATGCGGATGTTCGTTCCAGCGAGGTCGAGTCGGGTCTGGCCGGGCTCCTGCTTCGCGCCGGCCGTGATCACGACGACGTCCGCATCGGCCACGACCGAGATGTCGTCACCGCCCGTGATGCTGCTCGAACCGGTGAACTGCGTCCCGTGGGCGAGGTCGAGGACCTCGGCCGAGGCGCGCTTGCCGTCGATGTCGTAGAGCGCCACCCGCCGGGCGCTGCCGCGGATGAGCGAGGCGTAGGCGAGGGATGAACCGACGCTCCCCGCCCCGATGATGGCCAGTTTCGACTTCGTGCGAGCACCCATGGCTCCATCTTGGCAGGGGCGCATGTGCGTGGTCGGGGCGTGGCACGACGAGTGTCGGGTTATCTCGATGTCGAGGTATCCGACGCCCTTCGACAGGCTCAGGGACCGTACCGCCCCACCCTCCGGTCGCTGAGCCCCACCCTCCGGTCACTGAGCTTGTCGAAGTGCCGCAGCCAGCCACCGGTTCCGCGACTCGATGAGCCGTCGCAGGTGCCGGGTGAGCGCGACGTGTTCGGCCACGACGCCGAGCGGACCGAACGGCGCTGCGAACGTGACGTCGTCGAGCATGATGGTCCGCGCCGTCCCCATCGGGCGCTCGAGTGGTTCGAAGAGGTGGACGTGGCGGAATGTCCGGAACGGACCGGACACCTGCTCGTCGGTGAACCGGTGGGGTTCCTCGAACGCGGTGATCCGACTCGTCATCGTCCACGGCACACCGAAGTGCTTCGCCCGCCAGGTGACGGTTTCACCGAGACCGATGAGGCCGGAGGTCACGCCGCCGACCGCCCGTTCACCGGTGTCGGCCATCGATCCGAGGTGGGCGTCGATCGACCGCGAGAGGTCGAAGGCCTGCTGCATCGTCCCGGAGAGCTCGGTGCGGAGGCGGAAGTGGGCGGTCATGACGGTGGCGGCTCAGGCGGGCTGGCCGGCGCGAGCATCGGTGGAGACGTCGGCCCCGGTGTGCACGGCGCATCGCGGGCCGCCGTCGGGCCCGTCCGCGTGCGCCTCGCACACGACCAACTGCGTCTTGCAGGAGGGGTCGGCGCAGTTCTGCAGGTGCTTCGTCGACGCGTCGCAGACGACACAGTGCCCGATGACGGCCGCGTGATCACTGAACTCGAGCGAGCCCCGCTTGTCGAACACGTACAGGGATCCCTCCCACAGGCCGTCGTCGCCGAATTGCTCGCCGTACCGGACGATGCCGCCGTCGAGCTGGTACACCTCGCCGAAGCCGCGAGAACGCATGAGTCCTGAGAGCACCTCGCAGCGGATGCCGCCCGTGCAGTAGGTGACGACCGGCTTGTCCTTGAGGTGGTCGTACTTGCCACTGTCGAGCTCGGCGACGAAGTCACGGGTGGTCGCGACATCGGGGACGACCGCGCCGGCGAACCGCCCGATCTCGGCCTCGAACGCATTCCGACCGTCGAAGAACACGACGTCGTCGCCACGCTCCGCGACGAGCTCGTGCAGTTCCGTCGGCTGCAGGTGCACCCCGCCGCCGGTGACACCGTGCTCGTCCACCACGAGCTCACCGGGGGCGCCGAAGGAGACGATCTCCTCGCGCACCTTCACGCTGAGCTTCGGGAAGTCGCTACTCCGACGCCAGGGCGCTGGCCGGTGCCTGGCCGTGCGGACGGGGTCGTCCTCGTCGAAGCCGGAGCCGTCGCTCCACTTCACGTCGAGGTCGCGGAACGCGGGGTGCTCCTTCGTCTTGCGGACGTAGAGCTTGCAGGCGTCGAGCTCGCCGCCGACGGTGCCGTTGATGCCGTCCTTCGAGATGAGGATGCGGCCACGGAGACCGAGCGACTCGCAGAGGTCGCGCTGCCACAGCCGGATCGCCTCCGGGTCCGCCAGGGGAGCGAACGCGTAGTACAGGAGGATCTTCGGGTCGGCCACCGCTCAATCGTACGCGGCGCCGACCGCGGATCGTCGGGCCGGCCCAGCGGACACGGACGTTCCGGTCCCTCGCTTGTCGAAGGGCCACAACCGCCGCCGTCCACGAAGGCGCCAGGCCTAGGGTGGACGCAGACCTCGAAGGAGATGGCTATGCGCACTGCAGTGATCGTCGACGCGATCCGGACACCGTCCGGCCGGGGCAAACCGGGCGGTGCGCTGAACGCCGTGCACCCGACGGACCTCCTCGCCGGCACGATCCGTGCGCTCGTGGAGCGGACCGGCATCGATCCCGCGGTCATCGAGGACGTCTACGCCGGCTGCGTCACCCAGTCCGGCGAGCAGGGGCAGAACATCGCGCGGAACGCGGCGCTCGCCGCAGGCCTCCCACAGGAGACCCCCGGCACCACCATCGACCGGCAGTGCGGCTCCAGCCAGCAGGCCACCACCTTCGCCGCGCAGAGCATCATGTCGGCGGGTGACGACGTCGTCATCGCCTGCGGTGTCGAGTCGATGAGTCGGGCGCCGATGGGGTCCAACGTGCAGGGCGCAGACCCGTTCGGGTCTGCCCTCCGCGCTCGCTTCCCCGAGGGCCTCGTCGGCCAGGGCGTCTCCGCCGAACTCATCGCCGCCCGCTGGAACCTCAGCCGCGACGAACTCGACGCCTTCGCCGCCCGCTCCCACGAGCGCGCAGCATCGACCTGGGCGTCCGGCGGCTTCGACGGCGAGGTCGTCGCCGTCACCCTCCCGGACGGCTCCGTCGTCACGACCGACGAGACGGTCCGAGCCGGAACGACCCCCGAGGCGCTCGCCGGACTCCCCGCCGTCTTCCGCGACGAGCGGCTCGCGGCGCGCTTCCCGGAGATCGCCTGGCGGATCACCCCGGGGAACGCCTCGCCTCTCACCGACGGCGCGTCCGCAGCGCTCATCATGAGCGAGGTCCGGGCGATCGAGCTGGGGCTCACACCGCGTGCGCGCTTCGTCTCCTTCGCCGCGGTCGGGAGCGACCCGATCGAGATGCTCACCGGCATCCTCCCCGCCACCCGCCGCATCCTGGAGCGCAGCGGGCTCGACATCGACGACATCGACGCGTTCGAGGTCAACGAGGCGTTCGCGTCCGTCCCGCTCGCGTGGCAACGCGAGTTCGGGGTGGACGACGACCGGCTCAACCCGCGTGGCGGGGCGATCGCCCTCGGGCACCCGCTCGGCGCCTCCGGGACGAAGCTCCTCGCCACCCTCCTCGGCCAGCTCGAGGCGACCGGCGGCCGGTACGGTCTGCAGACGATGTGCGAGGGCGGCGGTATGGCCAACGCGACGATCATCGAGCGCCTCTGATGGGCGCGCCCACCAGGTGAAGGGAACCACGACATGGATGTGACCGGTAGTTCGGCGATCGTCACCGGCGGCGCCTCGGGACTCGGATTCGCGACCGCGACGCGGCTGGCCGGTGCCGGTGCGCGCGTCGTGCTCGTCGACCTCCCCGGTTCACCCGGGGCGGAGCGGGCCGAGGAGCTCGGCGGGTTCGCGACCTTCGTGCCCGCCGACGTCACCGACGGCGAGCAGGTGCAGGCGGCGGTCGAAGCGGCGGTGTCGCGTGGCCCGCTGCGGGTCGTCGTGAACTGCGCCGGCATCGCACCACCGGCGAAGGTGCTCGGCCGCGACGGTCCGGCGGACCTCGACGCCTTCGAACGCGTCCTCCGCGTCAACGTCCTCGGCACCTTCAACGTCATCCGGCTGACCGCCGACGCGATGCAGCACAACGATCCGGACGGCGACCCCGCCGACGGCGCCGGGGACCGCGGCGTCATCATCAACACTGCGTCCGTCGCCGCCTTCGACGGACAGATCGGCCAGCCCGCCTACGCCGCGTCCAAGGGGGCGGTGCACTCGATGACGCTGCCGATCGCCCGCGAGTTGGCACGCTTCGGGATCCGGGTCGTGACGATCGCGCCCGGCATCATGGAGACGCCCATGCTCGCCGGACTGCCCGAGGCGGCGCAGGAGTCGCTCGGGCACCAGGTGCCGTACCCGGCCCGCCTCGGCCGTCCCGACGAGTACGCCGCACTCGCGCTGCACATCGTCGAGAACGGCTACCTCAACGGTGAGACGATCCGCCTCGACGGCGCGATCCGGATGGCGCCGAAATGACCGGCTCTCCGATGCCGACGAACCCATCCACCGACCAGGGAGCCACTCCGTGACCAGCGACGACACCATCCTCTTCGAGGTGAGCGACGGCCTCGCGCACCTCACGCTCAACCGGCCCGCGAGCCTCAACGCGATCGACGACCGTGCGGCCAGACGGTGGCGCGACCTCGCCCTGGAGATCGCGGAGCGCGACGACATCCGGGCGGTCCTGTTCGACGCCAACGGACCGGCGTTCTGCGCGGGCGGCGACGTCCTCGCGATGTCGCGGATGGGTGACGGCAGCGCAGGATCGACGGGCGCCTTCGTCACCGAACTCGCCGACATCATCCACGAGGGCCACCGGACCCTGCAGTCGGTCGCGAAGCCGATCGTCGCCGCCGTCCAGGGGGCTGTCGCGGGCGGCGGACTGGGGTTCATGCTCGTCGCCGACGTGATCATCGCGTCCGACCGGGCGAAGTTCGTGAGCAAGTACGCCGACATCGGCCTCACGCCCGACTGCGGCGTGAGCACCCTGCTGCCCGAGGCGGTCGGCATGCGTCGGGCGCTCGAACTCACCCTCGGCCCGCGGATGCTGAGCGCCGAGGAGGCACTCGACTGGGGGCTCGTGACCGAGGTGGTCCCCGCCGAGCGGCTCGACGCCCGCGCCCGCGAGGTGGCCGCGTTCTGGTTGACCGGAGCCACGGCCGCGTTCGGTCAGGCGAGGCGACTGCTGCGCGAGAGTGCCGCCCGCGGCTACCAGGACGCCCTCGACGACGAAGCCCGCACGATCGGCGCGGCGATCGAGACGCCCGAGTCGGTCGCGCGCGTCGCAGCGTTCGCCGCCGCGTCGGCGAAGCGCGCCGCCGCGTCGACCACCACCACCCCGAAGGAGCCCACCGCATGACCACCCTCGCCGGCAAGACCATCCTCATGTCCGGCGGCAGCCGCGGCATCGGCCTCGCGATCGCCCTGCGTGCCGCCCGCGACGGCGCGAACGTCGCGATCCTCGCCAAGACCGACACGCCCGATCCCCGCCTCGAGGGGACGATCCACACCGCAGCGGACGCGATCCGCGAGGCCGGTGGGCAGGCGCTCCCGATCCTCGGCGACGTCCGGAACGACGACGACATCACGCGGGCCGTGTTCGAGACGGCCGGTGAGTTCGGCGGCATCGACATCGTCGTCAACAACGCGAGCGTCATCAGCCTCGCGCGCACCCTCGATCTCGACGCGAAACGGTACGACCTCATGCAGGACGTGAACGTGCGTGGCACATTCATGCTGTCGCGGGCGGCCATCCCCATGCTGAAGGACGCGGAGAACCCGCACATCCTGTCGCTGTCACCACCGCTCAACCTCGACCCGAAGTGGCTCGGCGCGCACACCGGCTACACACTCGCGAAGTACGGCATGTCGATGGTGACGCTCGGTCTCGCTGCCGAGTTCGGACGCGACGGCATCGCCGCGAACACGCTCTGGCCGAAGACGACGATCAAGACGGCGGCGGTCGGCAACATCCTCGGCGGCGAGGCCCTCCTGGCGAAGAGTCGCACCCCGGAGATCTACGCCGACGCGGCCTACGAGGTCCTGACGGCGTCGGCGCGTGAGCTCACGGGTCGGTCGCTCATCGTGGAGGACGTCCTCGCGGAGGCCGGGGTCACCGACCTCGCGAAGTACTCACCGGGCGTCGACGAGTCGGAGCTCTACCCCGACATCTTCCTGTAGCGGACGGCTCGCCCTGTCCGCTGACGGCAGAACGCGTGCTCCCCGAGCCTGGCCGAGCCGCGCCTACAGTGAGAGCACGCGGTCACGGAGCCCGCGCCCGCAGCCGAAAGGAGTCGCCATGTTGTACCGCGAAGCCCTCGGCGCGGCCCTGCGTACGCGTCGCCTCGAACAGGGGCGCACCCTGCAGGACGTCGCGACCGCCGCAGCCGTCTCGACGCCCTACCTGTCGGAGATCGAACGCGGCCGGAAGGACGCCTCCTCCGAGGTGGTGGTGACCATCGCCGACGCGCTCCGCACCCGCCTCGACGCGCTCATGTTCGACATCGCCGACCGCTTCGAGACCGCGGCGGCTCCGATCGTCGTCGAGTTGCCGCAGGCCGAGGACGCGCTCGCCGACGCGACGATCACCCCGTTGCGCCCCGCGGCCGACCCACAGCTGCTCGCCGCCTGACGCCGACCGTCGGCGATCGTCCGGACACGGTGCTGCGTCCCGTCCGGTGACGGCCAGCCGCTCGCTCGGCCCACCGCTCCCTCCCTCAGCCGCGGGCGAGTGCCTCGAGGGTCTCGTGGAGGAGCGGCTCGGCCGTCTCCCACGTCGTGTCCGCGTCCCAGGCACCGAGGTCGGTGACCTCGGTATGGCGGCCGGCCTGGTGCTTCGGCTCGGGATCGCCCGGGAGCCGCAGCCGCTGGGTGAACCCTCCGGTCGTCCGGTCGAAGTCGAGCACGTGGAAGGCGACGTTCCGGTTCCAGTCCTCGGACGGCCACGAGATGAAGTTCACGCGCACCCGCTCAGCGGACAGCGGCCCCTCGGCGACGTAACTGCCGGGGTGGTCCTCGCCCGGCGACAGGATGCGGTATGCGCCGTTCGAGCAGTAGAGCAGCAGGGCCGGCACGAACGGCTTCTCCGCGAACAGTTCGGTGTAGTGGAGCGCCTCGGCTCGGACCACGTCGCCGAACAGGTGCGGGGTCTGTGGTGCCCCAGGGGTGTGCATCGGCACGGTCGTCTCCTTCGGTTCGTCAGGGTCAGTATGCGTGTCACTCTGGCCGCGGCCGCCGTATGCGCGGTGTACGCGGGCTGGGTGGATGCGGAGAACGAGGCTGGTATTCCACGGCGCCAGGAGATCGGCGCGACAGCAGGACCGTTCCACGCGAAATGTCCTGTTCCCGGGCGGTTCTCCTGCTGCGGCGCGACGGACCCGCGGGCGTAGGCTGGAGGATGCGACGCCCCGCAGCACACTCGGACGGGCCGCACCCGAAAGGAACACCCGTGATCCAGCACCACCTGCGCGTCCACCGCAGCGACGAGAACCTCGCCCGCGAAGGACAGCTCGCCTGGCAGCTCGCCCGCGTCGCGACCGATCCGGTGGAGGTGACGCCCGAGGTCGTCGACATGATCATCAACCGGGTGATCGACAACGCCGCCGTCGCAGCCGCCTCGCTCACGCGCCGGCCCGTCTCCTCGGCTCGCGCCCAGGCGCTCAGTCACCCCGTCAGCACCGGCGGCGACGGTGCCACCGTGTTCGGGCCCGACCTCGCCCGCCGCGTCTCCCCGGAATGGGCGGCCTGGGCCAACGGCGTCGCCGTGCGCGAGCTCGACTTCCACGACACCTTCCTCGCCGCCGAGTACTCGCACCCGGGCGACAACATCCCGCCCATCGTCGCGGTGGCCCAGCACGTCGGCTGCACGGGCGCCGACCTCGTCCGCGGGATCGCGACCGGCTACGAGATCCAGATCGACCTCGCGAAGGCGATCAGCCTGCACCGACACAAGATCGACCACGTCGCACACCTCGGCCCGAGCGCCGCGGCCGGCATCGGCACGATGCTCGGCCTCGACCAGGCCACCATCCACCAGGCGATCGGCCAGGCGCTCCACACCACGACGGCCACCCGCCAGTCGCGCAAGGGCGAGATCTCCACCTGGAAGGCGCACGCTCCCGCGTTCGCCGGCAAGATGGCGGTCGAGGCCGTCGACCGGGCGATGCGCGGCGAGACCAGCCCGTCGCCGATCTACGAGGGCGAGGACGGCGTGGTCGCCTGGCTGCTCGACGGCCCCGACGCCTCCTACGACGTCCCGTTGCCCGGCGCCGGTGAGCCGAAGCTCGCGATCCTCGACTCCTTCACGAAGGAGCACTCGGCGGAGTACCAGGCGCAGGCGTGGATCGACCTCGCCCGCAAGCTGCACCACGAGCACCCGGAAGTCCTCGCCCCCGGAGCCGTGGACCGCATCGTCCTCCACACCTCGCACCACACGCACTACGTCATCGGCTCCGGCGCGAACGACCCGCAGAAGTACGACCCGACGGCGTCGCGCGAGACCCTCGACCACTCCATCCCCTACATCGTCGCGGTGGCGCTGCAGGACGGCGCGTGGCACCACGTCGACTCCTACCGTCCCGAACGCGCCACCCGAGCCGACACCGTCGAGCTGTGGCACCGGATCTCGACGGCGGAGGACGCTGAGTGGACGCGCCGCTACCACTCGCTCGACCCGGCCGAACAGGCGTTCGGCGGGCGCATCGAGATCACGCTCACGGACGGGTCGACCATCGTCGACGAGATCGCCGTCGCCGATGCCCACCCGCTCGGCGCCCGGCCGTTCGCGCGCGCCGACTACGTCCACAAGTTCCGCACGCTCGCCGCCGACGTCCTCGATGCGGAGGAGATCGAGCGTTTCCTCGCGCTCGCCGAACGCCTCCCGGAGCTCGACGCCGACGAGGTCAAGCAGCTGAGCATCCAGGCCGCCTCCGGGGTCCTCGCCTCGGCACCCCACCCGACCGGCCTGTTCTGATGCCGGCCGACCTCCAGAAGGGACTGTGCTGATGCTGTACAGCGAGACCACGCCGGCGGAGAAGCGCCGGCTGTTCCGCGAGCGACTCGCCACCGGTGAGCTGCTGCGCTTCCCGGGCGCGTTCAACCCGCTCTCGGCGAGGCTCATCGAGCAGAAGGGCTTCGACGGCGTCTACATCTCCGGCGCGGTGCTCTCCGCCGACCTCGGGCTGCCCGACATCGGACTGACGACCCTCACCGAGGTCGCCGGTCGCGCCAAGCAGATCGCCCGGATGACCGAGCTGCCCGCGATCGTCGACGCCGACACCGGCTTCGGGGAGCCGATGAACGTCGCGCGCACCGTCCAGGAGATCGAGGACGCCGGGCTCGCCGGGCTGCACATCGAGGACCAGGTCAACCCGAAGCGCTGCGGCCACCTCGACGGCAAGCAGGTCGTCGACACCTCCACCGCGCTCGGCCGGATCCGTGCCGCCGTCGACGCCCGGCGCGATGCGAACCTGCTCATCATGGCGCGCACCGACATCGCCGCCGTCGACGGTCTCGACGCCGCGATCGACCGGGCCAAGCAGCTCGTCGACGCCGGAGCCGACGCGATCTTCCCCGAGGCGATGCGGTCGCTCGAGGAGTTCGCCGCCGTCCGCGACGCGGTCGACGTGCCGATCCTCGCCAACATGACGGAGTTCGGCAAGAGCGAGCTGTTCACGAGTCAGCAGCTCGCCGATGTGGGCGTGAACATCGTCATCTGGCCGGTGTCGCTCCTCCGCATCGCGATGGGCGCCGCGGGTCGCGCGCTCGACACGCTGAACGACGAGGGCTCGCTCACGAGCAAGCTCGGTGAGATGCAGCACCGTGCCGACCTCTACGAACTGATCGACTACGAGGGCTACAACCGCTTCGACACCTCGGTCTTCAACTTCACCATCGACCGGTAGGCGTCCCCTCACCGGTGAACACCACCTGGGTCTCCGCTCCCCGAGCTTGTCGGAGGGCCAGCCGGGTGCCAAGCTCGACCGACGCGCGCAGGACGCGCGCAGGCAGTACGCAAAGGAGCAACGCATGACCGAAGCGACCAGCGACATCAAGAAGGGTCTCGCCGGCGTCGTCGTCGACGTGACGAGCGTCTCGAAGGTGAACCCGGAGACGAACTCCCTGCTCTACCGCGGGTATCCGGTCCAGGAGCTCGCCGAGCACTGCAGCTTCGAGCAGGTCGCCTACCTGCTCTGGAACGGTGAACTGCCCACGGACGCCGAACTCGCGGAGTTCACTGCGTTGGAGCGGGGCCAGCGCGCGCTCGACGACAACGTCAAGGCGGCCATCGACCTCCTCCCGACCGAGAGCCACCCCATGGACGCCCTCCGCACGGCCGTCAGCGTGATCGGTGCGAACGACCCGACCGCCGAGGTCAACACCCCCGAGGCCAACGCGGTGAAGGCCGCGAGCCTGTACGCGAAGCTACCGGCGATCGTCGCCTACGACCAGCGCCGCCGCCACGGCCTCGAGCTCGTCCCGCCGCGCGACGACCTCGGCTACAGTGCGAACTTCCTCTTCATGACCTTCGGAGAAGAAGCCGATCCGGTCGTCGTCGACGCGTTCGACGTCTCGATGATCCTCTACGCGGAGCACTCCTTCAACGCGTCGACGTTCACCGCCCGGGTCATCACCTCGACCCTCAGCGACCTGTACTCGGCGGTCACCGGCGCGATCGGCGCGCTCAAGGGCGCCCTGCACGGTGGGGCGAACGAGGCCGTCATGCACGTCTTCGACGAGATCGGGACGGCTGACCAGGCCAGCGCGTGGCTCGACGCGGCGCTCGCCGAGAAGCGCAAGATCATGGGCTTCGGACACCGGGTCTACAAGAACGGCGACTCGCGCGTGCCGACGATGCTCAAGGCGTTGGAGCGGCTCGCCGAGCACTACGGCAAGCCCGAGATCCTCGAGCTGTACACGACGCTCGAAGCGGACATGGTCGCGCGGAAGAACATCAAGCCGAACCTCGACTACCCCTCGGGCCCGGCGTACAACCTGATCGGGTTCGACACGGTCACGTTCACGCCGCTGTTCGTCGCCGCTCGGATCATCGGGTGGACGGCGCACATCGCCGAGCAGCTCGCGTCGAACGCGCTCATCCGTCCGCTGTCCGAGTACGTCGGGCCCGACGAGCGGCACGTGCCGACCGACTGAGGGGCGAGTTCTCCACAGATTCGGCGGCAGCCCCCACGGCGATATTCCAGATGAGTAGCCTCGGTCCTCGTGACTGCTCTGATTCGTGCTCCGCGCTCCCTGTTCCTGCGATCCACACTCTCGGCCGTGGTCGCTGCGACCATCCTGCTCACCGCGGTGGGACTCCCGGTCCCGGCGTCCGCCGCTCCGCCAGTCGGGTCCATCGCGGACCCACAGGAGCACGACGACGGAGCCGGTGACGCGTTCGGCACCGGGGACGTCCCCGGTGCGTCGGGCGCCGTGGCCCCTTCGGCAGGCACGTCGAGGGTGATCGGCAAGCTCGTCCTGCAGAACCGTTCCACCGGATCTTCGGCGTACGTCGGGCTCTCCGCGCCGGAGTCGGGTCGGAACGTCCAGCGGCTGTACTCGTCCTCGGTGGGCGGAGCAGCGTCGCTCGCGGGGACGTATTCCCTCCCTGCCGTCGGTGCGGCCGGGCCGATCACCGGCACGGGAACCTCTTCGGCGCTCTGCCTGACGCCCGCGGGCGACGGCTCCCGGGCGCTCGTCGCAGCCCGGACGTGCACCGGGGCCCCGTCGCAGGACTTCGAGTGGCGGTACGTCTCGAACAAGTGGGTCGCCGGCTACGCGCTGTACCCGGTGTCGAGTCCGTACTCCCTGGGCGGGACGGACACCGACACCTTCGTCGAGCTCACGATGGACGCGCTCACCGACGTCGTCGTGGAGTCGCAGCTGGCTCCGATCGAGCCGTTCGAACTGCGGACCCCGGCGATCGGCGCCACGGTGGACACACCGACCCCCACGTTCAGCGGTATCGGGCAGCCCGGATCGTCCATCTCGATCCGCACCGACGCGCAGGTCCTGCTCGCGACCACGAGCGTCCCCCTGGACTCCACGTCCTGGTCGGTTCCGTCGATCCGGCTCGAGCCCGGCCGCTACACGGGAACCGCGAGCCAGAGCGGAACCGGGTCGGATGTCCAGGTGCGTTTCGACTTCACGGTCTCGGCGCCGCTCGCGCCCGGCGCCTCGATCCCCACGCCGACGCTCGCCCCCGGTCAGTCCGTGGAAGTGGAGGCGACGTTCAACGCCGATGCCGGTGGTCAGCGCATCGACGTCTACCACCCGGCGAACACGCGGATCACTGCGGTCGACCACCCGGCCTTCACCCTCGACGCGTTGGGCATCGGGGGTGTCTTGCCGGTCGGCGCGACCACGCTGAGGTTCACGCTGCGGGCGAACGACGACGCTCCCGTCGGCGAGGCCACGGGCGGCAAGGTCACCTACGGTTCCTCCCGCATCACGATCGCCGACTTCACGGCGAACATCGTCCGTGCGCCGGACGAGCCGATCGCCCCTCTGGTGGTCGAGTCGCCGAGGCGCGGCGAGACGATCACTGAGACGACCCCCGTGTTCAGTGGGACCGGCGAGCCGGGTTCGCGCATCGAGATCCGTGGCGCGTGGGGCGACGTCCTCGGCTCGGTGGAGCGGGTCGACGCGAGCGGTGCGTGGTCGATCACGTGGAACAAGAGCCTCCTCCCGAGCCGGTATGCCGGAGGCACCGTGAAGCAGTTCGTGGACGGGGTACCGACGCACACCTTCGTCTACGACTTCACCCTCGTGCAGCCGCAGCTCGTCGTGACATTGCCGACGTTCGGCGACACGATCACGGGCACTCGTCCGGTGTTCACCGGTACCGCGAACCCGGGGGCGCGGGTGCAGATCACGGGCGCGTGGGGCACCGATCTCGGCTCCGCGATCGCCGACCCGCGCACCGGGGAGTGGACCATCACCTGGCCGCGTGACTACCTCCCGGCGCGCTATTCCGGGGGCATCGTGACCGAGACGGTCGGCGGGAAGGTCATCGGCTCGACCGGGTACGACTTCACCCTCACCCGCTGATCCACCGGGCCGCCGATGCGACGAACCGTCATCGGCCCGGCGTGTGCGGGGCGTGAACATGGCGGTGTCATCTCCATGTTCGACTCAAATGTACCGTGCTGATATATCTGCTAACTTGATCCAGCTCGAGCGCGCCCGATCGGGTGACCGTCTCGCTGTGGTGACGGCTTCGAGCGATCATCTGGTAAACGAAAGGTTGCTTCCTCCCCTCATGAAGCTCATGACATCTCTTCTCACACTCTGCATGCTGGCAGTCACCCCGGCCGGTGCCACGTGGGGCTCCGCCTCGGTCGGCGAGCCGACCTCGCCGGCTTCCACAGCTGCAACCCCGACCGCTGAGTCGGTCGACAGCGGAGCACCGCTCGCTGGCAAGTTCGTGTTGTGGCGTCCTGGGAGCGACGGCTACTACGGTCTCGCCCCAGGGGCCGAGGGCTCGCTTGTCGCCGCCACGGAGATCGGGGGAGTGACCCGGGCGGAGGCGCTCGACTCGGCAGCCGAGGCACTCTTTCCTGCGCTCGGGGCCACCGGCCCGATCCGAGTGGGCGAACGCTGCCTCGTGCCTGGTGTGCTGATCGGGGGAAGCCGCACCGTCGCCCTGGGCGATTGCTCGGCGGGAGACGTCTACGACGTCACGATGGACCACAGTGGGCGTATCGAGTTGGGCGACCGCGTCGTGAGCTCCATCAAATGGTCAGGCGGGGGGTATCCGACTCACCTGATCTTCGACGACGGGCCCACGTGGCTGGGGTACCAGTTGGACCTGACGCTCTACCTCGACCCGACGGTCTCCGTTCCGGTGCCCGCGGTGTCACGCGGGCAGGCGGCTGTCGTCGAAGCGACCTTCGGTGCGGACGCTGGAGGCCAGCGGATCGACATCGCCCCACCGGCCGGGACGACGATCACGGCGGTCGACGATCCGGCATTCTCGGTTTCGTCGAGCGGGCTGACCGGCACCCTTCCCGTCGGTTCCACCTCGTTGCGGTTCACCCTGACCGCCGACGAGGACGCACGACTCGGCGCTGCGCGGGGTGGGCGCATCACCTGGGGCGACCGACGCGTACAGATCGCTGAACTCCAGGCGTGGGTTGGCGAAGCGCCCGCCGTCAGCGTGCCAGACGTCGCGGTGATGCAGGGGGCGACGGTCGACGTGCCGCTAGCGTTCAACGAGACGGCGACCGGTGCGACGGAGATCGTGGTGCCGGCCGGGTTCGCGTCGGGGACGGCGACGGGCGGGTTCACCTGGGACGCGGCGCTGCCGGGGTTCCGTGGCACGGTGACGGGGACGAACCGGGACGTCGCGCTGACGTTGACGGCGAAGGCCGATGCGCCGGTCGGGGCGGCCGAGGGTCGGGTGACCCAGGCGGGTTCTGGCTTGAACCAGGTCTGGTCCGCCACGTTCGAGTCCGCTGCTCCGGCGCCCGTCGCGCCGCTGGTGGTGGAGTCGCCGAAGTCCGGCGACACGATCCGTGAGACGACCCCGGTGTTCCGGGGGACGGCGCAGCCGGGTTCGAGGATCGTGATCCGCGGGCTGTGGGGCGGGGTGCTCGGATCGGTTGAGGAGGTCGCCGCGAACGGTGCCTGGTCGATCAGGTGGAACAAGGACCTGCTGCCGGGACGGTATGTCGGCGGCACGGTGGAGCAGTCCGTGGTCGGTGCTCCGACCCAGACCTTCGTCTACGACTTCACGATTGCAGCGTCGAGCGTCACTCCGTTGCTGGTCACGTCTCCGACGATCGGCGAGACGGTCACCGAGACGTCCCCGGTGTTCACCGGGACCGGCCAGCCTGGCGCGCGGATCGAGATCCGGGGTGCGTCCGGTGCCGTCCTCGGCGAGGTTGACGAGGTCGACTCGAGTGGGGCGTGGTCGATCACATGGAACAAGAGTCTGCTTCCGAACCGCTATGTCGGGGGAACGGTGAAGCAGTTCGTGGACGGGGCCGTGACGCACACGTTCGTCTACGACTTCACGATCGTCCAGCCCCGACTCGTCGTCACCTCGCCGAAAGTCGGCGACACCCTCACCGGCACCAGGCCGGTGTTCACCGGTACGGCGAACCCGGGGGCGCGGGTGCGGATCACGGGCGCGTGGGGCACCGACCTCGGCTCCGCGATCGCCGACCCACGGACCGGGGAGTGGACCATCACCTGGCCGCGTGACTATCTCCCGGCGCGGTACTTCGGCGGCACCGTGACCGAGACCGTCGGCGGCAAGGTCATCGCCTCGTCCGGGTACGACTTCACCCTCACCCAGTGAGCTGACCATCGGGCCGCCGGCCCGGTGTCACTGCACCGGGCCGGCGGCTCCTGCCTCCCCCTACCGAGCCTCCGAAGGAGCACCCATGTCCAAGCAACCCACCCTCCTCGCCGCCGCGGGCCTCGCCATCGTCGCCCTCGCCGGATGCACCGACGCGGATGCGACGTCGACGTCGAGCGCGTCACCGACGACTGCCGCCGAATCCACCACCGGTTCCGAGTACGCGATCCCCGACGTCACCGGTGAGTGCGTTGACGGCACGGCGACCATCGTCGACGACAGCTCCAACGTGACCATCGACGGCGACTGCGAGACCGTCGTGGTGGAGGCCTCCAACGGCATCGTGACCGTGACGGGAGCCGTCGTGAACCTCTCGTTCAACAGCTCCATCACCCTCGTGAACGTCTCGACCGTCGACAACGTCACGTTCGTCGAAGGAGCCAACGGCAACAAGGTCGCGACCTCGTCGGCCCCGGTGGTCACCGACAGCGGGGAGGGCAACACCGTCGGCGCTGACTAGTTCGCGGGCACTGCCGCTTGTGCCAGGAATCGCTTGTCGGGCCGTCTCGGAGCGGCCTCGTTGTCGGGGTCGGACAACGACGTCGCACGTGATGGGGCTGTCGGGATACGGTCGCATCCGTGCACCTCATCTTCCGCACCATCGCCATGTTCCTGCAGTCTCGCCGTCGAGCCCGTCGCGGCGAGCGCCTCGACACCTGGGACGTCGGTCGGATCCGGCTGCGCGTGCTGCCGACCGATCTCGACGTCCTCGGCCACATGAACAACGGTGTGTACCTCTCGATCTTCGATCTCGGCCGCTTCGACCTCCTGATCCGGAACGGACTCTGGGATCGCTTCAAGCACCTGGGCTGGTACCCGGTGGTGTCGAGTGAGAGCATCACCTTCCGGAAGTCGCTGCAGCCCTGGCAGCGCTTCACCGTCGAGACCCGGGTCACGGGCTATGACGACAAGGGCGTGTTCATCTAACACCGGGTGGTCGTGGGCGGGGAGATCTACACACAAGCCCTCGTGCGAGGTCGGTTCCTCAAGCGCACGGGCGGCGTGGTGGCGCTCTCGGAACTCATCGAGCTCACCGGCCCGGCTCCAACCGACCTGCCTGCGTGGCAGGCGCAGTGGGCGAGGGATGTGGCCCTGCCGCCCACGAAGGCACCGGCTCCCAGCGACTGGTGACTCGCAGTCGGTCGACATACTGGATTAAGCAACTGGAATACTTGTAGGCTGACCGCGTTCGTTCGCGAACGCTCCGCCGGTGCGTCCGGACGTCCCTCCCTCGGGTCGTCTCGGGCGCACCCTTGCGAAAGGTCGCCCATGAAACTCCCCATCCCCATCGCCATCGTCAGTCTGCTCGGCATGACGGTGAGTCTGCTCACCGGTCCGGCCGCCCGGGCCACCGAGCCGGCGCCTGACACGACCCCGGCGGTGTCCTCGGTCGAGGGCAGGTTCGTCGGCCAGGCGTTCCCCTCCGGCTCGGACGCCTTCTTTGCGGTCGGTGGCTCGACGGACGTCCTGAACCCGGCCAGGGTGACGCTGCACGCCACGCTCGACCAGGCGCTCGCCGCATCCGGCCGCTGGACGTTCCCGTCGGTGGACGCGTCCGGTCCGGTCACGACCACGGTCGGAGGCGTCACGAGGTGCCTCCAGCCTGATCCGTCGCAGGCCTACAAGTACGTGTACCCGGCGGTCTGCACCGGCTCGACCGCGCAGCAATGGGGCTGGGAGGTCTTCGCGAACGACCGTGTCAGCGGATACGGCCTCGTCTCGAACGGCGGAGCAGGCGGCTTCCTTCGTCAGTTCGACGGCAGGCTGGCCGTGGGCGGGTTCGGCTCGGTCGTGGATGCCGACCGGGTCACCCCGGAGGGACTCGATCCCGTCCCCGTCGCCATCCCGGTCACCCTCGAAGCGCCGACGCCCGGTTCCGTCGTCCGGGAGCCACGTCCCGTGTTCAGCGGGCGAGGCACGCCCGATGCGGTCGTCGAGGTCCTCGACTCGTCCGGCGGACCACTCGCCACGGCGACCGTCACCGCAGAGGGCACCTGGTCTGCCGTTCCGACCCGCGATCTCGCGCCCGGAGCGCAGTCCGGCACCGTTCGTCAACGCTCTGACGACTCGACCGCGAACTGGTCGCTGACCTACCGCGTCGTCACAGCGGTGACGGTCCGAACGCCCGCACTCGACGCCACGGTGGACGATCCGCGTCCGGTGTTCTCCGGTCTCGGAGAACCGGGCGCGCGGGTGACCGTCCTCGATGACACGACGGGTGTGACACTGGTCGACGTCGAGGTGGACGGAAGCGGCGCCTGGAGTCAGCAGTCACTCCGGACGCTCGAGCCGCGCGCGTACACCGCGACCGCGACGCAGGTCTTCGGGGAACAGCGCACCACGGCACCGCTCCGGTTCACCTATCGGGAGCCCACGCCCGAGCCGGGCCCGGTCGAGGACGTCACCCTGCTCTCGCCCGCCATCGGGGAGACCGTCGAGACCGCAGACCCGGTGTTCAGCGGTCGTGGAGAGCCGGGCGCGACCATCCGGGTGATCGGTGCCTGGGGTACGGAGATCGCTGCAGCCGAGGTCGGAGACGACCATCGCTGGGCGGCGCCGATCAACAAGAGCCTGACCCCCGGTCGGTACAGCGGCGGCTCGGTGCGCCAGGAGATCGACGGGGTGGAGCAGTCTCGCGCGCCGTACGACTTCACCGTGGCCGCCCACGCGGTCGTCGCACCGCTTGTCGTGGAGTCGCCCGCGAGCGGTGGCGTCATCTCCTCGTCGGTGCCCGTGTTCAGCGGCACGGCACAGCCCGGTGCGAGGCTCGAGATCTGGAGCGCCTGGGGCGATCTCGTCGGCACCACCGAGGCCGTCGCTGCGAGTGGACGCTGGACGATCAGCTGGAACAAGTCGCTGCTCCCCGCCCGGTACGCGGGTGGCACCGTCCGACAGATCATCGGCGGCGTCGAGACGCACCGCTCCGTCTACGACTTCACCGTCGCATCCGTCCTCAGGGTGACGTCGCCGAGGATCGGCGACACCCTCACCGGTACGCGGCCCGTGTTCACCGGCACGGCGACACCGCAGGCCGACATCGAGATCATCGGAGCCTGGGGCACCCGACTCGGGACGACGAAGGCCGACTCCTCGGGCTCGTGGACCGTCGAATGGAGTCGGGACTACCTCCCGGGCCGCTACCAGGGCGGACGCGTCGAGCAACGCGTGAACGGAACGTTCGTCGATCAGGCCGGGTATGACTTCCGCCTGGTGCGATAGCGGATCGGCGGCGGTCGGGGCGTCCTCGCGATCCTCAGCCGCCGTCGGCGTCGCCGGATGTCGGTGGTCACCACGTAGGGTGACCACCATGTCCGCCACCACATCGTTCGCCGCTCCATCGCTGTCGTCCGTCGAGGCCGCGCTGCAGCCGACCGGACCGGTGTCGCACGCGTCGGATCCGATACGGACGGTGTACCGGCCGAGTGGTCCACTCGACGTCCACAGCACCCTGCGCCTCATCGCCCGGGGAGGCGACGGCCCCTGTTACCGCCGCACGCCTGGCGGGGTCTGGCTGACGGCGCGCACCCCACAGGGCGGCGCGACCCTGTACGTCTCGACGGTCCGCGACGGCGAGGTCGAGGCGACCGCCTGGGGCACAGGAGCCGAGTGGATGATCGCCGGCGTGCCGGAGCTGCTCGGGCGCGACGACGACTGGTCGGAACTCGACGTGAGCCGGAGCCCGCTCCTCACCGAGGTGTCCCGGCGGAACCCGGGACTGCGGTTGAGTCGCAACCGGCTCGTGTTCGAGATGCTCGTGCCGTCGATCCTCGAGCAGAAGGTGACCGCACTCGAAGCGTGGCGTGCGTGGCGCCTGCTCGTGCGCCGACATGGCGATGTCGCTCCTGGTCCAGCCCCGGAGGGCATGGTCGTCGCGCCGTCCGCCGAGACCTGGCGGATGATCCCGAGCTGGGAGTGGCATACGGCGGGTGTCGGGCCGCAGCGCTCGGAGACGGTCGTGCGGTCGTCGCGACTCGCCTCCGCGATCGAGCGGACGATCGACGAGCACCCCGATGACGCGTCACGGCGCCTCCAGAGTCTGCCGGGCATCGGCGTGTGGACGGCCGCCGAGGTAACGCTCCGAGCGCACGGTGACCCCGACGCCGTGAGTGTCGGTGACTACCACCTCGCGGCCTCGGTGGGGCAGGCGCTCACCGGCTCACCCGTGGACGACGACGGCATGCTCGAACTGCTCGCTCCCTGGGCGGGTCACCGGCAGCGGGTGCTGCGGCTCATCGGTCGGAGCGGCATCCACAAGCCGCGTCGTGGCCCGAAGATCACCATCCAGGACCACCGTCACCACTGAGCGCGTCAGCGCGTTCTCCGGCGTGCGGGTCAGGCGTCCAGGACGGCCATCGCGGCGTTGTGCCCGCCGAGTCCGCTGACCGCGCCACCGCGTCGGGCCCCGGCGCCGCAGAGGAGGACGCGCGGGTGCGCCGTC